>JAIFLU010000121.1 GCA_020048915.1 Bacteroidota bacterium
AAATGGCTCTAAGCCGCATAGCGGCGATCTGTTTTTTACCGGACACAGTGATTTTATTTCTTTTCCTATTTCTATTGTATATCTATTGTATATCTATTGTATATCTATTTCCATTTATTTCTACTATATCACCATTTATTTCAATTTCTATTAATTTCTTAAATGTGTGAATGATGTAACTCTAAGCTAAAGTTTTGTAACACTTTTAAGGTAAACCAGGCCTACCTTTATTTAATATTAATTTATAGCAATCAGCCTGAAATCAACAGGCCTAAAAATCTAAAAAATGGCAATAACTACATTATTAAAGGAAAACTGGAAAGAAGATAAACATAATCTTTTTACCACCATTGAAACATTGAAAAAGAGCCTGGCTGATTATAAAGTAGAACGAAAAACGGAATGGAGAACCTTTAAAAATAAATTTAAAGATGATATGAAAGAGGTAGATAAATCGTTGAAAAGGCTGACACACCTTTATAAAAAACAAATATAGGAATTTAAATATAGTTAAGGAGGCTTATATGAGTACTCGAAGAATTACTACATCAAACACAACCACACTCTATTTTATAGCATTTGTGGTTATCGTAGTGGCTTTTTTGCTATTAGGCGGAGGGCCATGGATAAAAGGAATAATGCACGGAAATATGCTTATTAATACAACAAACTGGCATTGGCCGCAAATACTGATAAGTTTAGGTCTAGGCTTTCTGATTGGGATAATTGTTGCTAAAAGAAGATGGTAAGCAACTGAAAGTTTGATTCCTGAGATAATGGTTTATAGAAATACACGCTTTCTAGAAACACTATCTAATGTCGTTTAGTTAAGAGTTAGGCTTCGACTCCAGCCTGACGAACTGGTAATAGTGTCATACTGAGCGGAGTCGAAGTGTGTAATTATTCAATTCCTAAACTAAATGACATTGAAACTCTATCGGAAAATAAAACTGCAAAAGCAGAAATTTTTCTTCATTTCACAAGGACGGCATCTGCCAATCATGGAAAGACGATGGAAACTATAAAACGGAAAGTTATGAAACTGAAAAACCTGTACTTTGTTTTTTTTGTATTGGTATCCACGAGCTTTAATATAGTAAAGCTCGATAAATCGCTAGCATTTGTAAATGATAATGCTGCTGAATTTCATTCAAATTTTTCCATACTTACTTCGGGTGATGTAGCATATTTTGAATGCGAAGATTTTGTGGACAATGCGTTAAATAATTATAGCATTGAAGTGTTTAGCCACGACTTTAAAAAGACTTTAAAATGTTCGAAGGAATTTGTGGTAAACAGGCACGATACTTCCGTGGTCGATACCGTGTATTCGTTTTCAAATTCTAAAAATAAAATTCAGATATACCGGGCGCTGCATAACGATTTCATTGTTACTTTCGATGTAACCGACGCGATGTTTAAACTTAAGGGTGATATTAAACCGGGTATGACAAAGACCGATTTTTTCCGTAAATTTAATCTGACCGAATCTATTAATAACAAGGTTCAAATTGTAAATTCAGATGGATCGATGAATTTTATGTTCTTTTTCGAAAATCATAGTTTAAAACGAATTAACAGTTTGCTTTACCTCGATTAGTATTTATTATTTCTCTGCTGTATACTTCACAGGCTTTTGCTCAAATGAAAACGATAAAAATAATTTCAGTGCTATTTTGCATTATTGCAGTATTTGCCTGCAATAATCAACAAAACGAAAAGGTCGAAAATAATGACACTGTTGTTCAAAGACCATTAGTTGATGAACCTGTGGGGAAAAAATTAGACACAACTGAGCAAAAGATTAAAAAGTCGTGCGAAGAAATTGTATCGGAAATTGTGAAAACTTCTCCCCGATATAAGCTAATAACAAAGGGCCTAAAAAGCGCTGTTGTAAAAAATGGCGGGCAGACTTTTGGAATTAGTTTGGAAGGGAGTCCTAATCCCTCAAAAGATAAAGCATGGGGATATTCGAAAACCTATGATTTTGTGGTATACGAAGTTTATACTGACAGGCAACTAAATATTGCACGGTTCTCGTTCGCCCCACAAAATAAGCAACTATTTGAATACGATGTGGTTCTCGATCGGCTCAAACCAATTGAATTTAACAATGAATTATTAGCAGAATTTGAGGCATTTTGCAAATAATCAAAGCAATAACTCATTTAGGGCAATTTTTCAAGAATTAAAAAAAGGGAATGGTCTTGATTCGTAAATGAATTTGACTTAGCCGATTTTATATCATTTACACCAACATAAATAAACAAAAAAATGAAAAAAGTATTGATTGCACTGGATTACGATCCCGCAGCACAGCGAGTAGCTGAAGTTGGATTTTCGTTAGCTAAATCGATGGAGGCCGATGTGTTTTTGCTACATGTTATCTCTGATCCTGTATACTATTCTTCACCCGAATATTCTCCCATTATGGGTTTTAGCGGCTACATGGATACTACTCAATTTCAACTCGATAATATTGATGGATTGAAAAACGCATCACAACATTATCTAGATAAAACTAAACTACACCTCGGAGATAAAAATATTGAAACCATAGTGGTAGAGGGAGACGGAGACTTTGCCGAATCGATTCTAATTACGGCAAAACATTTACATGCCGAGGTTATTGTTTTAGGATCGCACGGTAGAAGATGGCTCGAGGATATTTTATTAGGAAGTGTAACCGAAAAAATTCTCCGTCATTCTGCTATCCCGTTATTTATCATTCCAACTAAAAAACATAAATAACATGCTGAACAGATAAATTGAATTCATCTAACACCACTATGAACCTAAACAAACCTTTGAGATAAGCGAATAGTTTCATTAAAGCATTCAATAATTAAAAAAAAATGAAAAGAGATAAATTAGAGAAAATTGCGTCGGAGATAAGCAACCCCTGTGTTACTATTTCTATGAATACACACCGGACACATCCTGATAATACAAACGATATTATCCAGCTTAAAAATCTGGTTAAAGAAGCGGAAGTCCGTGTATCAAAGGAATATGAAGCGAGCGCTGTAAAAGGGTTGTTAGCAAAACTTAGGGAAATTGAAAGTGAAATAAGCTTTAATTATAATTTGGAAAGCTTGCATATTTTTCTTTCGAATAATACCAAAGAAATTGCAAAATCATCCTGGCCGGTTCAGCATGATACAATTCAGGTGGCCGAAAGCTTTGCGGTAAAACCATTGATCAAAGATTTTAACCGGGCAAAAGAGTATATGATACTTTTAATGTCTCAATCGGGGGTGAAATTGTTTCACGCACTGAATGATAATATAACTGGCGAAATTACCAACGATGATTTCCCTTTTACAGAAAACCCGCATATTACTTCCGAAAACGATAATATAAGCGACCCTAAGAAAAAGGACAATATTGTTCGTGAATTTTTGAATAAAATTGACAAAGCGTTAGTGAAAGTTCATAATGAAAATGAAATGAAATGTGTGGTGATTAGTACGGAAGAGAATTATAGTCATCTCATGAAGGTCGCCGACAAACCTTCTATGTTTTATGGCCATGTTGGTTACAATAATAGTGCAAATCATTCTATTGCAACAGATGCATGGCGACTTGTAAAAGCAATGCAATTTGAAAACAGGGGCAAAATAATTGAAGAAATGCAAGAAGCTGTTGGAAAAGGCAATGTCATCACCGATTTAGCAGAAATTCTGCGTGCAGTGAAAGAGGGCAGGGGAGATTTATTGATTACACATGACGATTTCCATCAAGCCGTAAAAATGACAGGCGAGTATTCATTCGTTCTTGTAAATGATGGTAATCAGCAAGGTGCAATAGCCGATATAACCAGCGAAATAGCCTGGGAAGTAATTTCAAAAAAAGGCCGGGCAATATTTACCGATCCGGAAGAAATGAAATCCTTAGGAGATATTGCTTTGAAAGTTAGGTACTAATAATTTATAAACATATTTTCAGTATCAATTTGTTTCCCGAATTAGTTGCATTCCATCGGTTTTGTAATTTAAATAAAGTAATTATGATACCATTTAAAAAACTTTCAACACAAGAAAACATTTCGCTTCTCAAATTTCCGGTTTATATTTCACTACTTGCCGCAAATGGAGATGGGATACTGGATGAGGCTGAAAAAAAATCAGCCGTCGAATTGGCAAATACAAAAACCTTTGCTTGCCATCCGCTACTTGTTGATTTTTTTAAGGAAGCCGTTATGGTATTCGAAAATAATTTAGCCCTGCTCGATAAAGAATTACCAAAAGAAAGAAATAGCAGGGATGCTGCTATAAAAAAGGAACTATTAAATCTTGAAAAATTAGTTTCGAAATTAGGAGGGAAATACGTAATTATTATGCACCAGAGTATGAACTCTTTTAAAGAACATGTATCAAAAGCACATCAAAATGTGCTGGCCGATTTTGTGTTCCCGCTTCCCATTACAGGTATAACAGAATAATTCGAAAGGCTTAATATTTGGTTTTTGAAATGGTTGGAGCTTTCCATTAGTAAATCGCCTTTTGATTCTTGGAAATAGAAATGCTTAATGCCATGTGTGAATAATATAACTCTTTAGTAAAGTTGTATAACACATATCTGGCTTAAGGTGCTGACATTTGCAATATAAAACTTTATTGCACAAAATTTTAATAATAAAAAATATGAAATCATCTAAAACACTTTCTCCACAGGAATATGCAACGCTTCTAAAATTTCCGGCATTCATATCTATTCTTGCTGCTTTCAGAGATTTTAAACTGGATGAGAATGAAAAAAAAACAGCTGTTAAGTTAGCCCATGCCCAAATCCTATATTGTGATCCGCTACTTGTAGAATTCTATAGGGAAGCAGACAAAGTTTTTGAAAATAATCTGGAACAAATCGATAAAGATTTGCCAAATGAAAAAGAAAGCAGGAAAGTTGCTATCAAAACGGCATTACTAAAACTTGAGAATATAGCTTTAAAGCTTGGAAACGAATATACCTCAGCTTTGAATCGCAGCTTGAATTCTTTTAAAGAGCAAGTATCTAAAGCCCATTATAATGTAATTTCCGATTTTGTATTGCCCATTACAGTTCTTGGGTTGACTGATTCAAAGAAAAACGGAGATGCTTCCGAAACATAGATATTCTCCTCTATTTGAATTTATCTCCTGAGAGATTGCTGTTTATTAACAATATTCAAAAAAAATCAATTCGTATTCATTCTTTTTCCACAAACGCGATTATTCAAGGTTGTTAAATGCTGATTAAGGAACTGATATGCTGAATGACAATGCATTAATTCTCTAAAAAAATGACTTTCGTAGATTATTATAAAATATTAGGGATTGATAAATCAGCCACTCCAAAAGATATAAAGGATGCCTATCGGAAATTAGCCCGTAAATATCATCCTGATTTGAATCCCAACGATAAGGATGCGAAGAAGAATTTTCAGCAAATTAATGAAGCAAATGAAGTATTAAGCGATCCGGAAAAGCGTAAGAAATTTGATCAATATGGAACGGATTGGAAACATGCCGAAGAATATGAAACAGCAAAAAAACAGCAGCAACAATCATCAGGTCAGAGCAGGTCACGGTATTCGGGGCAGCAATCCGAAGGGGATTTTTCAGATTTCTTTGAGTCTATGTTCGGAGGACGAGCAACCTCAGGCAGAAACCAGCAGGTGAAATACAGAGGAGAGGACTTTAATGCCGAATTACATCTTGAGCTTATTGATGCATCTGCCACTCATAAGCAAACCCTTACGGTTAATGGGAAAAAAATTCGAATTACTATCCCGGCAGGAATTGAAAACGGACAAACCATTAAAATAACAGGGCATGGTGGAGCTGGAGTGAATGGCGGTCCCAATGGCGATTTATACATCAATTTTTCCATTGCTAATCACCCTGTCTTTAAGCGATTGGGAAATAATCTATATGCCTCGTTCGGTTTAGATTTATACACAGCCGTGTTGGGTGGTGAAATAACCATCGAAACAATGACGGGGAAAGTTAAATTGAAAGTAAACCCCGAAACCCAAACCGGAAGTAAAATAAAATTAGCAGGCAAGGGATTTCCGGTATATAAGGAGGAAGGGCACTTTGGAGATTTGTATGTAACCTGGGTCATTAAAATCCCAACAAATTTAAGCGATCAACAGAAAGTTCTCTTTAGCGAATTATCCAAACTTTAATCAATTAGGAAAAGACAAATGCTGATTTGCGAATAAAACCTGAACTATGCAAAAAAAGAACTTAATAGCAATAAATGAATTTTGCCTGCAACATCATATCGATTTTTCATTTATTAATACACTACAACAAACCGGGCTGATTCAAATTACGAACGTAAAGGAAACAGTTTACATTGATGCAGATCAGTTAAAGCAACTCGAGAAATTTGTACAATTCTATTTTGAGCTGGATATAAACCTGGAAGGTATAGAAACTATAACCCATTTATTACAACGCATCAACTCGTTGCAAGATGAAAATATTGCTTTGAGAAACAAGCTCCGGCTATATGAAATGGCATAGTAAAACTAGAATTAATGTATAACACTTTATTCCTGATATAACTGAAAAGAACATTCCAAATTGGACTTGGATGGATCATTCCGATGCTTCTTTTATGGAATTAAGTAACGGCTTCATTTTGTATAACAGTGTTGCTTCGAAATATATCTACTAAAAAATAATTCAATTTGAGTAAGGGTAAAGATTGGATGCATACACTTATCATAGAGTAGTTTAAGTAAATAAAATGGAAAATATATGGAGTTATTCCCTCACTGTTTTTATGGCTTTTTTTGCCATTATGAACCCTATGGTAAATATCCCAATTTTTGTAAAATTAACAGAGGGTGTTGATGAAAGGAAAAAAAAGGAGATCGCAAAAACAGCGAATATTGTCGCCTTAATTATTGTTGTCTCATTTATTTTAATTGGGAAATATATTTTTCAGATTTTCGGGTTAACTATCCCTGCATTCAAAGTATTTGGCGGAATTTTAATCTTTTTTATTGGCTTTGAAATGCTTCAATCTAAAAAATCCACCATTCACCTTCAGGAAAAAGCAGAATTTGACGAAGGGGTCGCCATATCGCCATTAGCCATTCCGGTTATGGCAGGTCCCGGAACAATTGTTACAGCAATGAATTTTGTTGTCGATGTCAGTTTTCTTCAGGTTCTGCTTACAATCCTGCTATTCGCCGTAATTATTTTATTAACATATTTGGCTTTTATTTATAGTAGTTACATTGTGAAGCTTGTTGGAGAGAAGAACTTTGTTATTATCGGTAAAATAATGGGCCTGATTTTAGGTGTACTGGGTGCCAATATGTTGATACAAGGAATTAAACTTGCGTTTAACATTTAGTGAATTGCGCGTTTAAATCCCCAATAGTTAATTGTTAATAAATTGATCGTTAAGGCTTCTACTCTAAGACTTTTAATTCAGGTTTAAAATCTTTTTTCCAAAAAAGATAACTCAGGGTTATTCCCATAACCAGATTTTGCGATTTTGCCAGGTTGGTAGAGGTATCTGTCTTAAAAAGACTATGCAAGCCATACAATACACGAAATTCGAGTTGAAAGTCGCCAATAGGAGTGGCCTGCATTAACCCTAAACCACCGCAAAGTCCCAGTTCGAATGTGCTGTCTAATTTTCGACCGTAATAAAGCATTGTATCTCCTGCATTTTTTAAATTCATCGTTTCTTTGCCCGAAGAATAAAAAGAAAGTGCAGGGCCAACATTTAAAAAGGCATGCGTTTTATCGCCTCCAATAATAAAGTGGGTTAATACGGGAACTTCCGTGTAATTTAGTTTTCGGCTGTATAAATTGCCTGAATCCAGTTTTTCGGACCAACCCCTTTGAGAGTAATTTACTTCGGCCTGAATACCGGCAAAGGATTCCGAAACATATTTAATAACAAGTCCTCCGGTATATCCTGTCGTAATATTCTGCTCCAATTTAGGATCAAAGTTTAATTTGGATAAATTAACACCTTGCTTTATTCCAAAGCTTAATAATGATTTAGTAATAGGCTGGGCATTCGATTTTTGAAAAGAGATGAGCAAAATCAATATGCTCAAAATTTTGAGATAAATAGTAAACTTCATTCGTACTAACCTTAGTCTTGCTGACATTTTTGAAATTTAAAAGAAATCAAAGAAAGGAAACTTTTAGCTAAAAACTTCAAAAATAGTAAAGCTTATGCTGAAAAGCCAAACTTCAAAGCATCGATAAAAAAAATAAAAAAATAATTGGGATTTATAAAGCTG
>JAIFLU010000120.1 GCA_020048915.1 Bacteroidota bacterium
CCCTGTTAGTGGGGAAAGTTAAAATTACCTCCGATGTCCTTCCTCAATTTATGACATCTATTCATACAATTTTTATAATAATGGCCGTATTATGCAGTATTGGTGCATACATTTCGTGGACAGGAACCAAGATAATTGCTGAAAAGCAATTTAATCCGGAATCCTGAAATTCAACTGTTTTACTAACGACTTAATACTATATTCTTAAAACAGTCTGATAATTACCTGAAATAAAAAAAGCGGCTCGAAAGCCGCTTTTTTTATTTATAAATCTCAGTAGACAATTATTTACCAGCTTTAATGGCAGCTTGTGCAGCAGCCAAACGAGCGATAGGTACACGGAATGGGGAACAACTAACATACGTTAAGCCTGCTTTAAAACAGAATTCAACAGAAGCCGGATCACCACCTTGTTCTCCACAAATACCAACTTTAAGGTCTTTACGAACACCACGGCCTTTAGTAACCGCCATTTCAATTAACTGGCCAACACCTTCCTGATCGATAGTCTGAAAAGGATCTGCTGCCAATATTTTGTTATCCAGATATTCATTCATGAATCCACCTGTATCGTCGCGGCTGAAACCAAATGTCATCTGGGTTAAGTCGTTCGTTCCAAATGAGAAGAATTCAGCTGTTTTAGCCATTTTGTTAGCCAATAAGCAAGCACGTGGAATTTCAATCATGGTACCATATTTATAGTCAATAGATTTTACACCAGCTGCAGCGCAAACTTCAGCATAAACCTTATCGGTTATTTTCTTGGTGAAATCAATTTCAGAAACATCACTGGTAACAGGAACCATAATTTCAGGATGAGGTTGTTTACCTTCCTTAATCAATTCAACAGTAGCTTCGAAAATTGCACGAATCTGCATTTCTGACACTTCAGGATAAGTGATTCCTAAACGAACACCACGGTGACCCATCATTGGGTTGCTTTCGTGTAATGCTTCACCACGTTTTGCAACAGCTTCGGCAGAAATACCTAATGCTTTTGCCAACTCAGCTTGTTTTTCTTTGCTAACCGGAACGAACTCATGTAAAGGAGGATCAAGTAAGCGGAAAGTTACCGGACATGCATCCATAGCCAATAAAGTTGCTTTGATATCCTTTTTCACAAATGCTGATAATTCTTTCAGCGCCTTTACCCTTTCGTCCTTACCATCACTTAAAATCATTTTACGCAACAAGAAAAGTGGTTGCTCAGAACCTTCTCCGTAGAACATGTGTTCTGTCCGGAAAAGACCGATACCTTCAGCTCCGTAAGCGCGGGCAATTTCAGCATCTTGTGGAGTTTCAGCATTGGTACGAACACCCATAGTGCGGAATTTGTCTACCATTTTCATGAAAGTTTGGAAACGTGGATTTTCAGAAGCATCCATCAATTTCAAAGCACTTTGGTAAACGTGTCCTTTGGTACCATTCATAGTAACAAAATCACCTTCTTTTAAGGTGATATCAGTACCTGCAATTTTACAGGTTTTTGCAGCTACATTAACATGTAAACCACCTGCACCTACGATACAGCATTTACCCCAACCACGGGCAACAAGAGCAGCGTGAGAAGTCATACCACCACGAGCGGTAAGAATACCTTCGGCAGCACGCATACCTTCAACATCTTCAGGGTTAGTTTCTTCACGAAGAAGAATTACTTTTTTACCCAAACGTTGCCAAGCTACAGCATCTTCAGCAGTAAATACTATTTGACCAACAGCAGCACCAGGGCCGGCAGGTAAACCTTTTACTAAAACAGAAACTTTCTTTTCTTCAGCAGGGTCGCAAATTGGGTGAAGCAACTCGTCTAACTGAGCTGGTTCTACGCGCATTACTGCTTTCTTTTCGTCAATCAGACCTTCAGCAAGCATATCCATAGCCATGTTTAATGCTGCGGTTCCGGTACGTTTACCGGCACGACACTGCAACATGTATAATTTACCTTCCTGAATGGTGAATTCGATATCGAGCATATCTTTGTATGCTTTCTCGAGATTCAAACGAATAGCATCTAATTCTTTGTATAGAACAGGATAGCCCTCTTCCATACTATGAAGGTGTTTGTTCTGATCATTTTTGGTGTCGTCGTTCAATGGGCTAGGAGTGCGGATACCTGCAACAACGTCTTCACCTTGTGCATTCACCAACCATTCACCATAAAATTTATTTTCGCCAGTAGCAGGGTTACGGGTAAATGCAACTCCGGTAGCCGAAGTGTCGCCCATGTTACCAAATACCATAGCTTGTACGTTTACAGCAGTACCCCATTCATCAGGAATACCTTCGATACGACGGTATGAGATAGCTTTTTTACCATTCCAGCTTTTGAATACGGCTTTGATACCGCCAATTACCTGTTCTTTGGCATCGTCAGGAAATTCTGTTCCAAGAACTTCTTTTACTTTTTTCTTGAAATTTTCAGCTAAAAGCTTTAATTCATCGGCAGCGATATCGGTATCCGATTTATATCCTTTGCTGTGCTTGAATTCGTCCAGCATTTCGTCTAATACCTTGCGGATACCTTTACCATCTTTAGGCTCGATACCTTCAGCTTTTTCCATTACAACGTCAGCATACATCATAATTAAACGACGATATGAATCCCACACGAAACGGGGGTTGTTCGTTTTTTTGATGAAACCGGGAATGGTGGCAGTACATAAGCCTACGTTCAACACGGTATCCATCATACCAGGCATGGATGCACGGGCACCCGAACGACACGATACAAGAAGTGCATTATCGGGATCGCCATACTTCATCCCCATCACCTTTTCCACCTTGGCCATGTTTTCCCAAACTTCATCGTACAATTCTTTTGGAAGTTCGCAGTTATTGGCGTAATATTCAGTACACACATCGGTTGTAACTGTAAAACCAGCAGGAACAGGTAATCCTAATAAACACATCTCAGCCAGGTTAGCTCCTTTTCCTCCCAGCAAATTCTTCATATCCGCTTTTCCATCGGCATTTTTAGCACCGAAAAAATAAACACGTTTAACTTTTGACATTTTAACTCTTTTTTAATTGTTTGTATTTCAGTTATATATGATTTTTATGAAAATTAAGAGACAAAATTACTGATTTTTTTCATCCCTTGTACCGCATGATGCTATAATATTTTATTTACATGATTACCATTAAAAAAATCATATTGTTGATAAATAATGCTTTAAAATGGAATAAACTATATTACAACTTCAGTTTTAACATTTAAAGAAAATTAGCTCAAGAATTTAGTCTTCAAAATAATCCTTCACTTACCCCTGGGATGAAACTGAATAATCGCTTCCCGAAGAAATTCCCTGTCGATATGCGTATAAATTTCTGTAGTAAGAATAGATTCGTGCCCTAACATCTCTTGCACGGCCCTTAAGTCTGCGCCACCTTCAATTAAATGAGTAGCAAATGAATGCCGAAATGTATGCGGACTGATATTTTTTTTTATTCCTGCCAGGTGCACTAATTGTTTGATTATTGTAAACACCATAACACGTGTAAGCATTTTCCCATTTCGATTTAAAAAAACAAAATCTTCATATCCCTTTCTAATGTCCAAATGGTTACGAATTTTATCTTTATAGTAATTAATTTCACTTATTGCCCGGGGACTAATCGGCACTAACCTTTCCTTATTTCCTTTTCCTGTAATTTTCACAAAGCCATCTTCTTCAAACAAGCCCGAGAACTTTAAATTGATAAGCTCTGAAACCCGCAATCCGCAACCATACATTGTTTCAATCATTGCTTTATTTCGATGCCCTTCCGGTTTGCTTAAATCGATACAACCTACAATTGTATCAATTTCCAATACAGAAAGTACATCGGGCAACTTTCTTCCTATTTTTGGGAATTCTAATAATTCGGTAGGATCAACACCAATTTCATCCTCCAACAATAAAAACTTGTAAAAAGCTCGAATTCCAGAAATTAGCCTTGCCTGAGAACGCGCACTCATTTCTCCCTTCGATATCAAAAATAAAAACTCCTGAAGATGCTGAAGGTTTACATTCTTAGGCGATAGTTCCGGATACTTTTCAGAAACAAACAGTTGAAGCTTTTCAATGTCGGAAATATAAGCTACCAAAGTATTCTCCGAAACTGATTTTTCAAGTTTCAGAAAAACCCCAAATTCTTTAATATCATTATTCCAGTTCATCGTGCTAAATTCTGTTAAATAACCTCAAATTTCGCCCACTACCAAAGCGAAATAATTGTAAATTTGTATCAAAATTAATTAAAGTGTTCGCTTCAAAATTTATTGCTATTATTTGTTTCCAACTTTATTCCTTCCTGCATCCAGTGCATGTAGCCATCTTTAATTTTGAATATTCTTCCAGTAAAAAAGAAGCTAATATTACAATAAAATTTTATCCCGACGATTTAGAACTTGCTTTTAACCATAACTATAATGTAAAATTGAATATTGGCAAAGCAAACATGAACCCTGAATGGAAAAAATATCTAACCCAATATTTTGAGAAGACATTCCTCCTGAAAACCAACAACAAAACTCCCCTTTCACTTGTTTTTGATAAATACGAAATTACGGACGATGGTATAGTGTTTTATTCTACAACTCCTATAAAAGGTAAATTAAAATCGATTCAAATGAAAAACGGATTATTACTCGATATATTTGAAAATCAAACAAACCTGGTTATTTTTAGCATAGATGGTAAAGAAAAAGGATATAACCTTAATTTTATGAATTACGCCATCGATCTGAATTTATAGGGCATTAATTTCGATTGGAATCTAAGATTTGTTAGTTGAAATTTACAAGAGATTAAAGATAGACAGAATGAAAAAAATAGTATTAGTTTTATTTTCCCTGCTATTAATAGGAAATTTAAAAGCCACTCATAATCGGGCCGGAGAAATTACATACCGACAAATATCTCAATACGAATTTGAGTTTACCATTACCACATTTACCTATACATTAAGCGCTGCCGACCGCGATGCCCTGGAAATACAATGGGGGGATAACACTTATTCCGTTGCTCCAAGGGTTAACAAAATAGAATTACCCGATTTTTATCGAAAAAACACCTACCTAACGAAACATACCTTTCCAGGTCCGGGAACATATTCTATTGTTATGCAGGATCCTAATCGCAATTACGGTGTATTAAATATTCCAAATTCGGTGAATGTCATATTTTCGGTAAAAACTACCATGGTAATAAATCCAATTCTGGGAACCAACAATACTCCCGTATTATTGAATTACCCCATCGATAAAGCGGCAGTTGGCAGAACATTTATTCATAATCCTGCGGCGTTTGACGTTGATGGAGATAGTATTTCTTACAAACTGACTATTTGTACCAAGGAAAACGGTAAACCTATCGAAAATTATTCCTATCCGCGGTCATCAAAAAAATTATATGTCGATTCAATTTCCGGAGATTTAGTTTGGGATGCCCCGGTTGACAGTGGAATTTTTAATATAGCCATGAATGTTGAAGAATGGCGCAATGGAATCAAGATTAACAATATTATCCGCGACATGCAGGTGGAAGTATATAATTCTAAGAATAATCCACCAGTAAATCCTTCCATTAAAGATATTTGTGTTGTAGCCGGAGATTCAATCCGATTATCCATAACCAGCTTAGACAAGGACTCTGATAAAATTGTTCAGACAGCTACCGGAGGCCCATTTGCCGTGAAGACTGCTCCTGCTACTTTTAAAACTATTTCATCAGTAAAAGGCTCTTCAACATCTATATTTCGCTGGCAAACAACTTGCGAGCATGTTCGAAAACAACCTTATACGGTTGTACTTAAAGCAGAAGACAATTATCCGGATCTTAAGCTTGTCGATATTGACAATTTCAATATTCGCGTAATGGCACCAGGCCCAAAACAGATTCAAGCCATTCCCGGAAACAATACTATTAAGGTAAAATGGTCAAAAAGTCCATGCCTTACTGCGATTGGATACGAAGTATATAGAAGTATTTCGTCCGTTCCAAATATAATGGATAGTTGTGTTGGAGGAATTCGCCCAAATTCGGGGTACGAACTTATTGTGACTATTAAAGGTATTAACGATACCAGCTTTATAGATAATAATAAAGGAGCTGGCCTAAGCCTCGGTATGAATTATTGTTACAGGGTAGTTGCTATTTTCCCCGATGGGGCACAAAGTTATCCTTCGGATGAAGACTGCTCAACACTAATCCCTGGGGCTCCTTCGATGTTGAATGCCAGTGTAAATGTATTGGATCAGAATAATGGCGAGGTATACATTTCGTGGGTCAAGCCAAAAGATTTGGATTCAATACCTGCTAATGGCCCTTACGAATATATAATTTCCAGAACAGATAATTTATTAGGCAACAATTTTGTGGAATTAAAAAGAATTGCATCCCTGGATTTACTAGATACTTTTTTTGTAGATAAACCACTAAATACAGAAAAATTCCCTTATTTGTATAAAGTTGAACTATTTAATAATGCTCCTGGCGACCGTTTCCCGATTGGAAAGCCGGAAGTAGCATCCACCATGTTCCCTGACTTACTTCCTTCGGATAATAAAGTTCTCATTCGGTTTGGCAGAAACGTCCCATGGTTAAATAATCAATATATTATTTACAGGCAAAATCCAACCACATTAAATTACGATTCTGTAGGATTTACGAATACAGAAGAATATATCGATATCGGATTGGCAAATGGTCAAAAAGTATGCTACCGCATAAAAAGCATAGGATTTCGCGATTTAGATGGGACCCTTTACAATAACCAAAATTGGTCGCATATTGCCTGCGTAACGCCTATAGATACCACAAAACCATGTCCTCCTTCACTTACCGTAAAAACTATTTGTGATAGTTCGCTTAACGTTATTACTTGGAATAATCCGAATCATTCCTGCTCAAACGATGTAGTCTCCTATAAGTTGTTTTATAAGACTCAAATTGATGGTGACATGCAACTTCTTGCTGAAATTACGAATGTAAATGATACTGTTTTCAGACATATATCGCCAGAATCTTTGGCAGCATGTTATCAAATTACGGCAGTCGACAGTTTTAATAACGAAAGTAATCCGTCTGCATTAATATGTATCGATAGCTGCGCCGGATATGAGTTGCCCAATGTGTTTACCCCTAACGGAGATGGGGTGAACGACATTTTTAAATCGTACAACCCGAATGGTTATGTGAAAAAAGTAAATATGAAAATGTATAATCGATGGGGAAAACTCGTTTTTACCACCGAAAATGCTGATATCAATTGGGACGGAAGGGATATTGATTCAAAAAATTTCCTCGCCACCGGAATATATTACTATATATGCGATGTATATGAACCCCGGTTAACCGGAATTGAGGCAAGAACACTTACCGGTTTTGTACATTTATATTACGAAGACGGAGCAAAACCCTTCATCGAGTAATAATAAACATATTATTATTAAGTAAGGTTAAACAAGTTCAAACAAAATTAACTATTCAAAAAAAAATTGAAATGACTAATTCTAAATCGCTAATTATATTATTATCATTTCTTCCATTTACGCTGCATTGTCAAAAACCCGACAAATATCTTATCAAATCTTTCATACTGGCAGATAAGATGCAATACAATGAAGCCCTTGAATCTCTGAATTTCACTGAGTCGAAAACTAACAAAGATTACCCTGTAATTGAAGCGAGAATTTTGTATGGCTTAAAAAACTATGAAAAATCACTTTCACTTTTTCAAAAAACCGAAGAAAAAACACCTGGAAAGTATCAACTGGAAATAGCGCAATGTAATGCGCAACTAAATAAAAATTCACAAGCAATTGAGCATTTAAAGGCATATTTCAAAAACAGAAACAAACTCCCTTTAAGTAAGGTTTTTAACGATGATGCATTTCAACATTTAAAGAATACTCCAGACTGGGAAAAATTGATTCAGAATTTAGACTATTCGGAATTGGAAATTAAAATCAATCAAATTCGCTCCTTGGCTGAAATAGGGATTAACGATAATTTCACCAATGCTTTAGATGATGCTATTATCAAATATCCTTCCAATGCTGAATTGAAATTTTTCCAATCGGTTTACTTTCAAGAAAAAGGAATATACGATGCTGCACTAAAATCAATAAATCAAGCCTTGGAACAAAATTCAGGTAACGACAAATTTCTCTTTCAAAAATCAAAAGTGTTGCAAAACAAGAGCGATAATAATGAAGCCCTTATTTCTTTAAATGAAGCTATAGAGCGTAACCCATATAATTACCAATATTATATTA
>JAIFLU010000143.1 GCA_020048915.1 Bacteroidota bacterium
ACGGCAACCAACTGGGAAAAACGCCACACATCGACCGCATCGCCTGGAACGGTATCAGCTTCACGCAGGGTTATGTAACTCCGCAGTCAACCCCTTCCCGGGCCAGCCTGTTAACCGGTCAGTACACCGCACGCAATAAAATGTGGCATGTAATTCCGGGTTATGGCTTTCCCTATGCCAGAGTTCAGGAACCTGAATATCTTGAGGAGTTGCCTCGTGAACAGTTCACCATTGCCGAAGCCCTAAAAACTGCCGGATATACCACTGCCTGTATTGGTAAGTGGCACCTTAGCCATTATGATAACGACGGATATTACACGTATCTTTATCCCGATAAGGCCCATTATTATGGTTTCGACTATGTAAACCCGCGGACTGATCCCTCCGAATACCAGAGTTATGGCGATAAAGGAGTTGATTTTCTCACTGGTGAAGCTATTGCCTTTATGGAGAAGAACAGGAACAAACCTTTCTTTGTTTACCTGTCGCACCACACGGTGCATAACCCGGTGCTGGCACCGAAAGATCTGGTGAAAAAGTATCGCGATGCCGGTTACCCCGAAAAAGGCCTTCATTTTGCCGAATACCTGGCTTCCATTGAGCACCTCGATAATTCGGTAGGCCGTTTGCTGGATAAAGTAAACGAACTCGGAATGGAAAAAAATACGGTCATCTTTTTTGTAACCGATAATGGAGGAATAGACACCCAGTTCGACAATGCACCATTGCGCTACGGGAAAGGGTCAGCATACGAAGGAGGTATCCGTGTGCCGTTTATGGTGCAATGGCCATCGAAAATAAAATCCGGAACAAAGAGTGCCTTACCTGTTCATATAGTGGATATTTATCCAACCCTGCTCGAAGTTGCAGGTGTTTCAAAACTGAAAGATCACATACTGGATGGCGAGAGCCTGATGCCCATATTTACCGCAAAACTGAAAGATCAGAAGAAATTTGTAAACCGGCCGATCTTCTTTTATCAACCACTTTACGACATCCAATGGGGCGCTGTTCCATGTGCGTCCATGGTGCAGGGCGATTATAAGCTTATCTGGTTCTTCGGCGATTATGTCGATCTTGATCAGAATGGAAAGTACATCCCCGAAGGAAGAATCGAGCTGTTTAACCTTAAGACGGATATTGGCGAGAAAAAAGACCTTGCTGCTTCAAAACCTGCACTCCGGGATAAAATGACTGCCGACCTGAAAAACTGGATTTTGTCATGCGGAGCCACCATCCCAGGAATTAATCCCGAATTTGATCCTGCTAAATGGAATCAGCGTGTTAATCCTAAGAAGGAAGAATAACCAATGGAAAACACTGGATTTTTTTGTGATATAATCAAACAGAGAGTATTTAAAGATCGGCAATAACTTAAAAACCTTTGAATTTATCATGAAACGCTTAAACGACCTGAAATAATTTATATCTTGCTAAGAATGCTATTAACTGATATGAATGGGTTGAAATAGAATTTATTATTGAGATTAGCTAATCAAGGAGTTTATAAAAGGTCATTTCTGATGAGGATGTCATTCAAAATAAAAAAGGTTGGTTGTGCATTGGCACTTTTGCCGCTTTTCTCTTATGCTCAGGCGCAAAAGGATCAGCCCAACATTGTGCTTATCCTTGCCGATGATATGGGTTGGGGCGATATCAATGCCAACGTTAATCCTGTGATCGAAACTCCGGTGCTGAACCAGCTGGCAAAGCAAAGTATGGAGCTCCGGCAATTTTATGCCTGTCCGCTTTCAGCGCCAACCAGGGCAGAAATGCTTACAGGCAGGTACTTTCTGAGAACTGGGGTGTCGTCGGTTACCCAAGGGTACGAAAATTTGGATCCCAATGAAACAACCATTGCCGAAATATTAAAAAATCATGGCTATGCTACTGGTTGTTTCGGAAAATGGCACAATGGTGCTTACTTCAGAAATCATCCTAACCGGCAGGGCTTCGACGAATTCTTCGGATTTTTGATGGGGCATCTGGGTTATTATTACGATGCCATTTACAGACATAATGATGAGGATGTCGCTACAAAAGGATATTCAACCGATTTCTTCACCCAAACGGCTATCGGATTTATTGAGCAAAACAAAGCGAAACCATTTTTCTGCTATATTCCCTACAATGTGCCTCATTCGCCTTTCCAGGTTCCTGAAAAGTATTTCAACAAATATAAATCGAAAGGACTTGATAATGAGCTGGCTTCCGTTTATGGCATGGTCGAAAATATGGATACGAATATCGGTTTGGTATTAACGAAGCTGGAGCAGCTTAATCTGAGAAAGAACACCATTGTTATCTTTCTTTCCGATAACGGACCCAATACGGTGCGTTACAATGGAAACATGAAAGGCAAAAAAGGGTCGGTGGATGAGGGAGGAATACGCGTACCCTTTTATATCTCCTGGCCGGGAGTAATTCAGCCTGGCGTTAACGATCAGCTTGCCCAGGACATCGACTTGCTGCCTACCCTGGTAAAATTATGTTCCATCAGCGAAAAGCACTCCTTACCTGTTGATGGAATGGATTTAAGCGGCATCATTATGAAAAAATCGAAGCCTCAGAACCGGTATATTTTTTCCAGGCAGGGACATTATCCGCTCAATAAAGCTTCCGGATCGGTGAGAGACAATCGTTACCGTCTGGTTGTTTCCGCAAAGGACACCCTGCTGTTCGACCTTGAAAACGATCCATCCCAAAAAGTCAATATAGCAAATCAGCCCGCTGTTAAATCAAGGCTTGTAGGGGAATATTTAAAGTGGGAAAAGGAGATGCTTGCGGTTTATAGGCCGCAAACAACTATTGAAGCCGGCTTCGCTGAGGAGAAAGCGATAACTCTTCCGGTTCAGGATGCCATTTTATCGGGTGCGGTAAAATATTCCAGCATTCATCCCAACCAATCGCATACGGAAAACTGGATCCGCAATGGTGACTCCATTTTCTGGAAGCTTGATATGCAGCAGCCTGGAAATTATAAACTTCAGATACAATATGGATGTGCTGCTGCCGATATCGGAAGTCGGTTCCTGTTCAGGTCATCGTTAACTTCCCTTCAGTTTAAAATGGACAAGGTTTTTGACTCCGTTGTGCTGCCCGACCGCGATTATGTCGTACGTTCCGAATCGGTGGAACGCACTTGGAGCTGGATGGATGCAGGAAACGTTTCTCTTGGTAAAGGAGGGGAAACCCTTGTGCTTAAATTAGCAGAAAAGAAATCCGGTGACGCCGGTTTAATCAAAGCAATTCGCTTAACCAAAATATAGAATTATGTTATTGAAACGATTATTAATTACCATGTTACTGGTGTTTTCGGGTTGGGTTGCCTTCGCCGGAATCACCCCTACACAACTCACCTGTGAGTATTTACAGAATCCTGCAGTGGTCGATGTTAAACAGCCCCGACTAGCCTGGATAAATATTGCCGATACAGACGAACGCGGACAGTTCCAGACTGCCTGGCAAATCCGGGTAGCCTCGACCGAAGCTGGTCTTGAAAATCCTGATTTGTGGGATAGCCAGCAGGTAACCGGCGACCAGAATAACAGGGTGTTATACCGCGGAAAACCTTTAACCTCACGGATGGACTGCTGGTGGCAGGTACGCGTGTGGGACAGCAAAGGAAAGGTCTCTGCATGGAGCAAACCTGCTTACTGGCGCATGGGCATATTGGATCCGGCAGAGTGGAAAGCACAATGGATTGGCGCTCCATGGGAAGGAGAGGAACATTTCAAACGCCCCGATTTTCCCGGACAAAAATTCGACGACTTTGGACCTGCCGCTCCCATGTTGCGCAAAAAGTTCAAAGTGGAGAAGCAAGTCAAAAAGGCGGTGGCTTTTGTAACCGGACTGGGTTATTTCGAATTTTATGTCAATGGCCGGAAAGCAGGTGATGATGTGCTGATTCCCAATATCACCAACTACTCTAAAAGGCCGAAGCTTGGCGAAATGCTAATCAATGTCGAGGATAATTTTAAAGGATACAAAGTGATGTACCTCGCTTACGATGTTACTTCCATGCTTTCGATTGGCGAAAATACCATAGGCGCGGTTCTGGGGAACGGCTTTTACAATCCGCGTATGTTTTGGTGCGAAGGGTACGGAACTACCCGCTTTTTGGGACAGCTTCACATCACTTACACTGATGGCTCCGAAGAGGTGATTGCAAGCGACGAAAGCTGGAAAGCTGCCAAAAGTCCCATCCTGAAAAACATGGTATACTATGGCGAAACCTACGATGCGCGTCTGGAGCAGCCCAACTGGTGCAATGCTTCATTTGACGATACACCGTGGGAAAAAGTAGCTATCCGCAAAGCTCCCTATGGAAGATTAACAGCGCATACTTCGCCATCGGACAAAGTAATGGAGCAACTTAATCCTGTAAAAATCGAAAAACGAGATAACGGCAATTATTTTGTCGATTTTGGCAAAGAAATTTCCGGCTGGGTGCGCCTGGTGAACGTTTCGGCTCCTGCCGGACATAAAATTGATATCTCTTTTAACGCAAACCTCTATTCGGGCGATAATACCTATATTTTCAAGGGAGAAGGTCCTGAGAACTACGCTCCACGCTTCAACTGGTTTGTGTTCAGCGGTGTAGAAATTAAAAACTGGTACGGCGAGCTGAAACCCGAAAATATTATTGCCGAATCGGTGTACACCGAAGTGCCGGTGACGTCGGTATTTGAGACTTCCAACCCCATGTTCAACCACATCAACGAAATATGGAGAACCAGTCAGCAGGATAACATGCATGGCGCTATCGCCAGCGACTGTCCGCACCGTGAGCGCAATGGCTACACCGGCGATGGTCAGGTTGCCTGTGTTACTGTGATGCACAACTTCGATGCAAGGGCTTTTTACCAGAAATGGATTGCCGATATGCTCGAAGCTTCCGACGCAACCACCGGGTATGTTCCCAACGGAGCTCCATGGCAACCAGGCTGCGGAGGCGGTGTGGCCTGGGGTGCAGCTATCTGCATTATGCCTTGGGAATTTTACCAGCATTATGGTTCAAAGGACATGCTCCAAGATAACTTCGAAGGGATGAAAGGGTATATCCGCTACATGCAAACCTGGATCGACAACGATGGCATCATGTTTTCGAAGCGCACAGGCAACGATGGCAAGGTGCTGAAATGGTTCAATCTCGGCGAATGGATAACTCCCGGAAATCTGCCACCCGATGAGATGGTACATACGTTTTATTTCTGGCGTTGCGTCGATATTACCGCTCAAACGGCAAAAGCGCTTGGCAAAACTGACGAAGCCGGGCAATATGCGGCTCTGGCCGAGAAAACAAAGCAGGCTTTCTACAAAAAATTTTACGACGAAGCTTCCGGATCCTATGGCAAAGCTGGTGGCAACATTTTCGCTCTCCGTATGGGAGTTCCTGCAAATCAGTACCATCGGGTAATTGCTGCCCTGAAAAAAGATATTGCAGAGAATAATGGTCACCTCGATACTGGCATTTTTGGTACCCAGTTCTTTTTTGAAGTCCTTACCGAAAACGGCTTGCAAGAACTGGCTTACGAAGCTATGAACAAACGCGACGAACCTTCGTACGGTCACTGGCTCGAATTGGGATCTACCACTTCGCGCGAACAGTGGAGCAAGGAAGGATCGCACAACCACCCCATGTTTGGCGGCGGACTGGCATGGTATTACCGCAAGCTGGCCGGAATGAACGTCGATACCGATAACCCCGGATATAAGCACATTATTCTCCGCCCACAGCCTGTGGGCGATCTCACACATGTAAAATACTTCAACAATACTGTTAATGGCGAAGCAGGTATCTTCTGGAAAAAGGACCCTGACCGGTTCTTTATGCAGGTAACCGTGCCGGTCGGAAGTACAGCTACCATTTATATCCCGGCTGGGAAAAAGGGAAAAGTAATCGAAAGCGGAAAAGCGGCACGTTCTTCAAAATACATTGAATTTGTGAAAGAAGAAAACGGGTTTGAAATTTTCAGGGTACAAAGCGGAAACTATAACTTTCTATCTATTTAAAAATGGGAATAAAAATTTTTACTAACCTCGCAGGAGTATGCCTGGCAAGTTTGTGCCTCCATAATTTTGATGTAACAGCTCAGGGGGGCAATGCAAAACGACCTAATTTATTGGTCATACTTGCCGACGATATGGGATATTCCGATATCGGTTGCTTTGGGTCCGAAATTTCAACTCCCAACCTCGATAAGCTTGCAAAAAACGGCATCCGTTTCACCCAGTTTTATAATGCCTCACGAAGTTGCCCCACCCGGGCGTCGCTGCTGACGGGCCTTTATCAGCATCAGGCAGGTGTGGGCGATATGGTCGACGATAAAGGTATTCCTGCTTATCAGGGTTATCTCAATACCCAGTGTGTTACTCTGGGCGAAGCCATGAAAACAAATGGGTACAACACCTACATGTCGGGAAAATGGCATGTAGGCGACAAACCCCAAACCCTTCCACGGAAGCGGGGTTTCGACAGGTATTTTGGGTTGATCGACGGTGCCAGCAGTTATTTCCAGCTTATACCTTACCGGAATAACCAGCAGCCACCAAAAATGATGCTCGACGATGCGCCCTATTTTCCTGAAGAGGGTTTTTACATGACCAATGCCATCACCGATTATGCCCTTACTTTTCTGGATGAAGAAACGCCGAAAAAGGAACCATTCTTTATGTATCTGGCATATACAGCTCCCCACTGGCCGCTGCATGCACTTCCACGTGATATCGAAAAATACAGGGGCAATTACATAAATGGTTGGGACGATCTCCGTAGCAAACGGTTTGCCCGGATGAAGGAGCTGGGAATTATCGATGCATCCGTTCAGTTAACGCCACGCGACGAACGGGTACCAGCCTGGGAAACGCTGAACGTGGAAGACAAAAAGATGTGGGATCTGCGAATGGCGGTTTATGCAGCCATGGTCGACCGCCTGGATCAAAACATTGGCCGGGTGTTGGAGAAACTGGAAGAAATGGGAGAGCTGGATAACACCATGATCATCTTTTTGTCGGATAACGGAGGCTGTCACGAGGGTACCAAAAACAAAGGCAATTTCATCCGTACCTCCGGCGAAACCGGCAATTCCGATTCGTTCGATGCCTATGAATACCCATGGGCAAATGCCAGCAACACGCCCTTCAGGATGCACAAGCACTGGGTGCACGAAGGAGGGATTTCAACGCCTTTTATCATCCACTATCCGGGAAGTATAAAAGGAGGAGGTTTAATAAATGAATCGGGTCATATCATCGACATAATGCCAACATTGCTCGACTACGCAAAAGGCCGTTATCCAGCTACCTTCAAGGGGAACAAAACACTTGGAATGGAAGGCATTTCTCTCCGCCCAGTAATTGAAGGAAAACCTTTAAAGCGAAAAAATCCGTTGTTCTGGGAACACGAGGGAAACCGGGCCGTACGACTGGGTAACTGGAAGTTAGTTTCGCAATACGATTATTCGAAAAAGCAATTCATGCAATGGGAACTATACAACATGAAATCGGACCGCTCGGAGCTGGACAATTTATTTGAAAAGGAATCGGCCATTGCGGAGCGTTTGATTTTATTGTATGAACAACATGCAACCCGTATTGGAGTGGTTTCGAAAGAAAAACTGGATAAAAAATAAACAAATTTAAAAAAATGAATAAATTAACAGTTCTAATGCTGGTTGTGATTGCTATTTTTGGATGTACTCCGAAAAAAGATACCATACAGCCAGTAAATCAAAATGCAACGGCAGAAGCGCGGAACCTGCTCGATTTTTTATATTCAGTGAAAGGCAGGTATACGCTTACCGGGCAGCACAACTTTCCTTCATCGGGAAGCAAATACAATGAAATAGCCTACAGGATCACAGGCAAATATCCTGTTATTTGGGGTTGCGATTTCAGTTTCAACGTGATGGGCGACAGCGCACGCAACTTCCATCACTGTGGCCCGCTGAATCTGAGCAATCCGCTCGACTCTTTTTATTTCCATGGTATCAGTCCCGGTGAAATCCGTTCCCGGATGATCGATGAAGCCAAAAATTTATATGCCCGAGGCCATATCATCACCTTGATGTGGCACCACTGTCCGCCACAATTTGGCGACAGCTGTGATGGCAGCAAGGTTTGGGCTATGGAAAACCGCCCTACGCCTGCCGAGTGGGACTCTCTGGTGACCGAAGGAACCAAGATGAATACCCTTTGGAAGAAGCAGGCCGATGGCATTGCGGAATACCTGAAACAGCTACAGGATGCAAAAGTACCTGTTCTATGGCGACCTTACCATGAGATGAACGGTGTTTGGTTCTGGTGGTGTAACCAGAAAGGTGAAAATGGATTTCCGCGGTTGTGGAAGATGATGTATCATTATTTTACCGATGTCCACAAACTTAACAACCTAATCTGGGTATGGAATACCAATGCCCCACGCGACATTCCCGGCGATGAAGCCTGGCCTTACGATCAGTTTTATCCGGGTGGTGAATATGTTGATATCCTGGCTGCTGATGTGTACCGCCGCGATTACAAGCAAAGTCATCACGATGACCTGATGAAACTTGCCAACGGAAAACTGATTGCACTTGGTGAAATTGGGCAGGTGCCAACGGTTGATCACTTGAATGCTCAGCCTGATTGGAGCTGGTTTATGACCTGGGGATACTTTGTGGATAAATACAATGACAGCACCGATGTGAAAGCCATTTATAATCACCCTGCAGCTCTTACCCTGGACGAAATCGAATTTAAAAATGGATACTGGAAAGTAAAATAGGGGTCACACACAGAGAGAAAAGTTAACATTTGTTTTCCCTGAGACTTTTAAATTTAAATCACAACACCGTCTTGAAACCATAAAATTAGTATTATGCGAATTTCTTTAACTACCAACCTGTTACTCGCTTCCGTTGCCGGAAGTGGAATGTTATCAGTCTCGTGTGCCCAGAAAAAGCAGGCACAAAAGCCAAACATCATCTTCATCATGTCTGATGACCATGCCTATCAGGCTATCAGTGCCTATGGCGACCGTCTCAAAGATGTGGCACCCACCCCCAACATTGACAGAATAGCACAAGCTGGTATGCGCTTCGATCGCTGCCTGGTAACAAACTCGATAAGCGGACCTTCCCGGGCAACCATTCTGACGGGGAAGTACAGTCATTTGAATGGTTTTGTATCCAATGAACGATCGGATTTCAGCGGCGACCAGCAAACATTCCCCAAACTACTTCAACAGTCGGGCTACCAAACTGCTGTAATTGGCAAGTGGCACCTTGGTTCCAATCCAACGGGGTTCGATCATTGGGACATCCTGCCAGGCCAGGGGCATTACTATAATCCCGACTTTATCAATGAACAAGGCCGTTACCGCGAACAGGGCTATGTAACCGATATCATCACCGATAAATCGCTGGCATGGCTCAAAGATGCTGCAAAAAACGGAAAACCGTTTATGTTGATGCTGCATCACAAAGCACCACACCGCGAATGGGAACCCAATCTGAAATACCTGAACCGTTTTAAAGGCGTGGAATTCCCATTACCCGAAACCCTGTTTGACGATTACAGCGGAAGGGGCACTGCTGCCAGAACACAGGACATGACCATCGATAAAACCATGCGAATTGAAGCCGACCTGAAAATGTGGAACGATACAACTTCTGGTCCCTGGAAAAACACCTTTGGTCGCATGAATGCGCAGCAACGTGCCGCCTGGAATGCAGTTTATGATTCCATCAAAAAAGATTTCCTGGCTAAAAATCCACAAGGCGAAGAATTGATCAAATGGAAATACAACCGCTACATGAACGATTATCTGGCCTGTATCCAGAGCGTTGATGAAAGCGTAGGCCGGGTACTCGATTATCTGAAGGAAAACAATCTCGATAAAAATACCATTGTAGTGTATACCGCCGATCAGGGCTTTTACCTGGGCGAGCATGGCTGGTTCGACAAGCGGTTTATGCACGACGAATCGTATCGCACCCCATTGCTTGTTTCGTGGCCTGATGTTACCAAACCCGGAAGCGTGAATAAGGATCTTGTTTCAAACCTCGATTTTGCCGAAACTTTTCTCGATGCAGCTGGTGTTGCCATACCGGCCGATATGCAGGGGTCCAGCCTGAAACCTGTTTTAAAAGGCGAAACACCCCAAAACTGGAGAAAAGAACATTACTATCATTATTATGAGTATCCGGGAGTTCACAGTGTGAAACGGCATTACGGCATCAGCACCAGTCAGTACAAGCTTATTCATTATTATTTCGATATCGACGAGTGGGAACTTTACGATATCAAAACCGATCCGAAAGAAATGAAGAATGTGTACAATGAGCCCGGATATGCTGAAATCAGACAAACGCTTCATCAGAAGCTCGACTCCATCCGTGCGGTAATGAAGGACAATGATGAAGTGACGAAAAGCTTTCTGCCGAAAAATGCAAGTACCAAATAACTAGTCTAGTACCAAGTAATGAGAAACAGCCATTTTAAAGCTGAAAACCTTAGATATCAAAAGCCCGGGGCATCACCCCGGGCAAATTTCGAATAATACACATTTTGTACCATACAATATTTGTCCTATATTATAAAATGAACAATAACCTATTATTAACAGTCGGAGCAGCCATGGCCACCCTGGTTTCCTGCGCTCCCAAAAAAGAACAACCCAAACACCCTAACATCATCTATATCCTTGCCGATGATATGGGTTATGCCGATCTGGGCTGCTACGGTTCCAAACGCATCAAAACCCCCAATCTCGACCGCATGGCATCACAGGGAATCCGGTTTACGCAGCATTATGCCGGAACCTCAGTAAGCGCACCTTCGCGGTGTTCGCTAATGACTGGTCTCCATACGGGTCATACCCAGGTGCGGGGCAACCTGCAGGCAAAACCTTACGGTCAAGTTTCGTTGAAAACGGGTACGCAGACCATCGCTTCTTGTCTCAAGAAAGCGGGTTATGCCACTGCGCTTGTTGGGAAGTGGGGCATGGGTGTCGAAGGTACCGAAGGCGAACCTTCCAACCATGGTTTTGATTATTATTGCGGCTACCTCTGCCAGGTACTGGCCCATAACCATGCGCCAGAATATCTGATTGAGAACGGCAAGAAAATTTCCCTCGGCAATAAAGTGCAGTACATGGATACTTCACATTGGAGCAAAGGTCTGGGCAGCTATCCTATCGAAAAGAAAAAACATTCGCAGGAGGTGTTCACCGAAAAGGCGCTCAACTTTATTGAGACAAACAAGGCGAACCCTTTCTTCCTGTATTATTCCGTAGTTATTCCGCATGATAACGGGGAGGCTCCCGAAGGAAAGAGGTATTCTGACATTCTTTCCTTTGCTCCATATGAAAACGAACCATGGACTGAAAGCGAAAAGGGCTATGCGGCTATGATCACCTACCTCGATACCGAAATCGGGAAGCTAATGGACAAGTTGAAAGAGCTTGGCATTGATAAAAATACGCTCGTGATTTTCACCAGCGACAACGGCGGCAATTCTCCCGATGGTTTTAAAACTGAAAGCAATTATCCTTACCGGGGTGAAAAACGTGACTTATACGAAGGCGGCATCCGTGTTCCAAACATTGCTTATTGGAATGGAACCATTGCACCCGGACGTGTGAGCGACCATCCTTCAGCTTTCTGGGATTTTCTTCCAACCGCTTGCGAAATTGCCGGTGTTAAGCCTGAGCGACCTTTCGATGGTATCTCGTACCTGTCTGAATTGCTTGGCAAATCGCAGAAAAAGCATGATCACCTGTATTTTGAATTTCACGAACAGGGTGGCAAGCAGGCTGTGATAAGGGGCGACTGGAAATGTATCCGCCTAAATGTGAGTAAAACCGATAAAATGACAGTGGAACTTTACAACATCCACGACGACCCGCAGGAAAAAACGGATCTTGCATCGCAACACCCTGATATGGTGAAAGAACTGGTTGCTATAATTGATCAAAATCATACCCCAAACCCGGTTTTTAAACTTCTGGAAATGGAGAAGAATTGATTAATGAATACCTTACAATAATTTTAAATCTCCGGGAATAACCCAAATCAGAAAAAAACAATGACAGCACTTGTAACAAAAAAAGAGTGCAGTTATTGTTTTTACTGAGGAAGAGAAAAGGAGAACACCAAACCTTTGCCCTTTATACCAGATACGTCAAGATTTCCGTTGTTAAGCATAGATAGTTTTAATCCATAACATTTCTTTTTTATTTAATATGCTTTTCAAGGCTACAAAACAGGTACTCAATTTTCTTGATTATCTCAGCATTATGTCATATTTCATTGATTTTGAGATCACTGACTTCGGCCTGGAATTTGACTAAATCCAATGGTGAGTATTTTCCGTTGAAGATGTTTTTTCGCATTGGCTGATATATTTGGTAATGCTAATGAAGGGCAATATAGTTGATAAACAAACTTCCTTCAAGGGCTTGTTCGTTTTGCATGCAGGTGAGGTCAGCCTCCACTATGTTTTTGAGGGTATCAACTCTTGACAAAAAAACTAACCGATTGCATCCTATAACATCGCATAATACTGAAGTGGTGATTTATTCTATTGCATATCCGCCTTTAATGTCCCAGGATGCAAGTCAAGACATTTTTCGATCGATGACATCGTATTGATCGTTTATTTTAATTATTGCACTTCGACTCACTCAGCATAACACTCAATGTAACAATTAACTGACTATAATCGGTCAAGCTGAGCATATCTAAGATAGTTCCCATAGCTATCACCAATCGGGATCTGCACTAAGCTCAATTTTTCCGGATTCCTGGGGCCATCTTATAATAAAACTTCCTTCCTGCGCAAAGGCATAGTCATACAACGAGCTCCGCCTCCACCTCGTGGTAACTCCGATCCTTCAATCGTTACCACGCATTTGGCAACCTTTTTAAGGTCTGTTTTATTATCAATAACATCTACTGCCCTAATCACTTCAAAGCCATTATTATTGAGTTCCTCAATGGTATATAAATTACGTTCATACCCCAATACTTTTCCGGGGGCAAAAGCAAAAAAGTTTGCCCCGCTGTGCCATTGCTCTCTGTCCTGAAAAACAATATCGCGACGACCTCCGCAAACGAGCGGCTTTAAATCGAACCCCAGCGATTTCAATGCTTCCAGAATATTATCCACATACATTATTTTTTTGACCTCACCCTTATCGATAAAAATATGCACGGTAGTATATCTGGATGGATCAAGGATAAGGGGTTCATATACCATACATTCGTTTTCGCTCAAAAAAGTAAAAACCATGTCGAGGTGAATGAACGATTCAGGTTTCGACGGCAGCTCTTGAACAATAATATGGCGTGTTTCTTTTCTTTCTTTAAAACGGTCGATAAGGAAATCGATGCCTTGTGAATTTGTCCTGCTTCCCATCCCGATCAATAATACATCATGACGCGCTACCAGGAGGTCTCCCCCTTCAATAAATGCCCTCAGATCGCAATAAGTATGGTTAAGCGGGTTGATAGTTCGGGTCGAAAACAAAGGGTGCGAATCAAATATCGACTCCATAATAATGGTTTCGCGCTCCCTAACTTTATTTGCCATGCGCGAAATCAGCATCCGATTATTGATCGCTATGGCCGAATCGCGGGTAAAGAAAAAATTATGCAAGGGAGGCAGCGCATAACGCTCTTTCGACAAGAATTTGGTAAGGGTATCCTTTTTCATAGGAACTCCTTCAATAACCATGCGCGACAACTGACCAGCATTTTGAGATAGCAGCAACTCACGAAACTCGCGATCGGATTCGTTACTACAAATTTTATTTATAAAAGTGTCCTTGTCCTTTTCGTTTTGGAGGATATCGGTAAGTAAATTCTTTACCTGATAGGTATTGGCTACTTTTTTAAGCACACCGTAAAGCTGGCTGTATTCGCGCGAGGCAACCGCCAGATTTAAAATGTCGCTGTACAACGCCCGCTGGGCAGTTTCAGGGGTCATGTTTTCGACTTCAGGACCCGGGGAATGTAAAATTACATCTGTAAGTTCCCCAATTTCGGATGCTACGTTAATTTGAACCTGTGTTGACATGTCCTTAAATTTTTCGATGCGAGTGATCGCAAAATGGTTGAGTTTCCGATTTTCCGCAGCGGCAAAGCTTTATTTCGTCGGGTGTTTCAATAATGTTCCCGTCAGAGTCCTTCAAAATAAATTTCCCTTTTATACGGAGGGAGGCTCCTGGCTTGAATGTAAACTCTGCAAGCGGTTCTTTTGGTGTATTTTCCACAAATTGCTTATTAATGAATTACTATTTATTATCCAATGCAGTTTAGTTAAGAAGTAGGCTTCGACTCCGCTCAGCCTGACAAACTGGTAATATTGTCACACTGAGCGGAGTCGAAGTGTGTATTGATTATTAAATTCCTAAACTAAACGACATTGATTTATTATCCCAGAAACCCTATTTTCCGATGCGTTCCATCGCAAAAAGGCATATTATTAGATGCTCCGCATCTGCAAAAAGAACTAATCGAGTAGGTCTTATATTCTTTGCCTTCTTTATCGGTCAGTTTAATTTTTCCGGTAACGACAATGGGACCGTCTTTCATAATCTGAATCTCCACAGGTTTTTCCTCAACCTTGGGCAAATCTTTGATACCCTCGCTAATTTGCCCTTCGAGATCCTTGTTGTACCTATAGGTGAGCGCATCGGTAGGGCACCGGTTTACCATATCGATAATTTTATCGGTAGTTGCGCCACTCATATCTACCCATGGTCGCTTTCGGGGATTAAAAACCTCGTTTAGCTGTGTATAGCAAATGGTTGCATGAATACACTTTTTAGGTTTCCAAAAAACGGTAATTTCACCATTGCTATAATTCCTGTCGTTCTCGTCCATAAATGCTTTTTCCTTACTTACCTTACAAAAATACATTAAAAAAGTTCAGGAGCAATTCCCGAACTTCTTTGTAATCGTTTAAGAAATATTAACTATGTAATCATAAAATTTAATCATCCGCCTCCTGGAGGATTTGGTGGTTTTGGTGGATCTGGTGGTGGATCAGGCGGATCAGGACAATGCCTAAAACCGTTATCCATCCTTGAGTTAAACTGGTTTTGTTCCATAAGAAATGGTGTTAAGGTGATAGATAAATTTATATCATACAAACAGACAAATCAATAGCTAGAAATCGCTATTTTTGCATCTTCTAACAAGACTCGTATGCGCAGTTTTCTCTTTATAAGCATTTTAACCTTACTTGTTATAGAAAGCGCTTATACTGGCAAGGCCCATACTCCAAAGAACTGGCTAAGGGCATACGAACGGAAAGCCATTGGTTATTACGATGCAGGGAAACCCGACAGCGCCAGTTATTGCTTTCGGATTGTTGCCCACCTGGCAGGGAGCGACTCCGCGACAAAAGCATTGGCTTGGCTTAACATAGCGCTTATCGAAAGTGAAAATAAAAAGGAATCCCTGGCAAAAGCAGCATTAAAATTGGGAAAACTGTATACTTCCAACTTAATTTTCGATAAAAAACTCTCCGTTTATCAGCATATCTGCGAAGCAATAGTCAATAACGATCCGCAAAAGTGCGGCCGACAGCAAAAAAACAGCCTGTTGACCGAACCGACAAGCGCCGCTGTGTTGGAAAACATGTTGCAATGGCAAATTCAATTTCACCTCATAAAATCCGATTCGTTAAATTATAAAACTAAAAATCAGCCGGTAAATAGCTATTTCGAAACCCTCCGAAAATCGACGCCTCCTGCCTCCTTTCGCTATAGCAAAATAGTATCGGCAGAGGCAAATGCTTTTATTAAATCGTATAATTATACTGTGGCCATTCAAAAGCTCAGGGAGTCAAATAAAATCTTATCGCAATTGGGCTTAACCCATTGCAGGCTAAATTTAGAAAACAATGTGGACCTGCTAATTTGTTTACCGGTAAATCAGGACCAAGCGGCGTATGCATTTATTGACAGCGTTGAAAAGGATGCCCATTTGTTTAACGATAGTATAGCGCTATCAACTATTTATTACAAACGTGCCGATTACACCTATATGGCAAATAATAAAGAACAAAGTTATATCTATATCTGTGAAGCTATAAAATACCGTAATTACATCGATCCATATTATCTTTTATTTAAAGCTACTGTCTCCCAAGTTCTAGACAAAGTTTCCACCGCTATTGCCTGTTTTAAAGAACTATCGAAATTCCCCGGATTCGAACTGCAAAGCTATAGTGGAATTGGATTAAGCTTTTATAAGATTAATCATTCATCCATAAATAATTATTACGATAGAATAATTAAAAAAATGCTGTCCCGCAAGAAAATTTCATCATTTGAATTTGAATGGGCCAATTATTATTATAATAATACAAATCAAGTAGAGCAATTAAATACTTCCCGACACTCTTTTCTAAGCCAATTAGAAAAAGAACAGCCTAAAAGCATCGATTTATCTAATGAATACATATATAATGGAAACGCGTGCTGGTTCAAAAATGCTGATTATCAAAAGGCACTGGAATATTATCACAAAGCTTTAGTAGCATTATTGCCCGAGGAGCAGACCACCAATTACTATGCCGATATTAATACAACCGGCTGCCTATCGCCACGTCACATAGTATCCGCTTTTAAAAACAAAGGGGAGGCTTTTTACCAATTATCGAAAACCCGGAAAGTAAAAGAGGAAGAAATCCGCGACCTGAAAGCATGCTATAAAAACCTGGCACTCTCAATTGATTTTATACATGCAAATAAAATGAGCCAGACTGCTGAAGAACAGAAATATATTTACTCCAATTTATATGCTTCCCAATATCCTAACCTTATTAAAGTTTGCCTGGAATTACTGAATAAAACCCGCGACACCCTGTATAATAACCTGGCTTTTAAATACGCCGAGCAAAGTAAAGCGGCAGTTTTACTCAGTATGTTACGCAGTAACGATGGCAGCAAAATTGGGTTAATCCCCAAAGCCTATAAATTAACCGAAGATTCGCTGAATTACGAGCTTAATTTAATAAACCACGTGCTCACCGGGCAAATAACCGATTCAGTTAAGTTGGCCCTGAACTTTCAAATTGGCCGGATTGCTCGCAAACGCCAAACTCTGGAAGATATGTATCAGAAAAAATATCCTTCCTATTTTCAATTAAAAAATTCCCCTTTTATTATCTCCCCACAGGAAGCACAGAAGAATTTGAAAAAAGACGAATGTGTGTTAGAATACCTTTTGACTAAGAATTTTTTGATTTTGTACTATTTTGATAAACAAAAGTTTATCATTAAAACCGACACCTTAAAGAAGGTCAACCTTGCGGAATTGGCCGAAAGTTTTTACCAACGGGTTCAGTCTTTTCATATCGAAAACTATAAACCCGATAGCATAAAGCAATTTGCAAAGGACGCATATGCCTTGTATACTATCCTTATAAAACCTTTTGAAAAGGAAATTAATGGGAAGAAAATCATTATCATAGGAGATAACGTCTTAAACCAGCTTCCTTTTGAAGCGCTTATAACGGAAAAACCTAAGAATCCAAACTCCTACAAAAACCTCCCTTATTTATTAAAAAAGAATGCCGTTTCGTATGCCCCCTCCTTTGCTTTCCTGGGTGAATTAAGAAAACGCCCGCAAATAGACCGAAAAGCCAAATTATTAGCCATCGCACCCATCTATTCCAGTTTGAAATTAAACGACACAATTTCAAGATCCTTGCTGGCTATGCGATCGGACACTTCCTTGCTGAGCGCTTTACCGAATGCTAAAAAAGAAATAAAATTTGCTCATAAAATGGCGGGGGGGAAATTACTCATGGACAAAAAGGCCAACGAAACAGCGTTTAAAAGCATTGCACAGAATTTCGATATATTACATCTTGCCACGCATGGATTGGTCAATAATGTGTCCCCGTTGCAATCGAAATTGTTATTTGCCGATTCAAAGGAACAACCCGACGATGGATTTTTGCACACTTACGAAATATACAATTTACAGCAATCGTCGCAGCTGGTTATACTGAGTGCCTGTAATACCGGCGTTGGAAAAAATTATGGCGGCGAAGGAATGATCAGCTTAGCCCGGGGGTTTTTGTCGTCGGGAAGCCGATCGGTAATGATGACGTTATGGTCGGTAAACGACATGTCGTCGTCGCAATTAATACAAGGGTTTTACAAGCATATGAAAGAAGGGAAACCTTTATATACAGCCTTAACAGAATCGAAAATTGATTATATAAATGCAACCGATAATTTGCACAGCCATCCTTATTTCTGGACCGGTTACGCTATTTATGGAGATGCTTCGGTAACGCTCAGAATTGCGAATAACTGGTTTTTGCTCTTTACCTTAACGGGGCTAATTGCTCTTTTGGGAATTATGGGTTGGCTATATATTCGAAAAAGAAGCTAACCTGCATTATTCATAAACTTTAAATTACCTCACCCTATCCACGATAGCTATCGGGAGGGGGAGAGGTGATTATGCGAATTTTTGAATTATACAACCTAAAAATACCTGATTGAGAATGCCTCACCAAAACCTTAGCCTAAATCATTTAACAAATCAGAGGCTTTTTGAACATAAAAAGATTTAGTGGCTACCAAATGTTTCAGCAGTGGTTTTGCTTTGGAAACTTCGTTGAGCTTTATATAACATAACGATAAATACCATGAAGCGTGCTCTCCAAACATAATATCGTCTTGTTTAATAAGGTCCTGAAATACTTTTATGGCATTTGTGAAACGTTGAGTTTCTGTGTAACTTATCCCTAGAAATAACTTAGCTGCATTATTCGAAGGATCTTTCTTTATGATTGAATTAAACAACCCAATGGCACTTTCGTATTTCCCTTGCGAATAGAATTCAACAGCCTTTATAAAATCGTCTTGAGCAACAGTTGCCGATCGGGTTAAAAAATCAGCTTCGAGTTTCTGATAATAGTGAGCGAATAAATATTCGCTACTTTGCTTTTGGTTAGAAGCCATGAAATAGAACAAAATGCCAAGGGAAACAATTGCAATAACAGAGGCCGCAACTAATCTGGTAAAAGTAAACCGGTTAATTTTAACTTCTTCTTTTTTCAGATTTCCTTGTTTAAAAACTACATGTTCCACTTCCTTTAAGGTACTTTCGAACGAATTCAGATGCTTATCTCCCATAAGACTATCAACATCCTTTATAAGTTCAAGATTATCAACCAATGAAGGGTTATTTTTCAATTCTTCATTCAGTTGATTCTTTTGCTCCTCGGTGAGTTCACCATCGAGGGAGCGAATCAGTTGCTCCAGATCTCTCATTTTTAAGTTCGTTATATTGGGGATCGTTTTGAATCTTTTTAATTAACATCACTTTACACCTGAATCGCTTTGTTTTTGTAAATTCTATGGAATTGAACGGCATCAATTTGGTAATTTCCTCCAGCGAAAAACCTTCTATTATAAATTTAATCAGTCGTTTACAATCGGCTGGCAACTCCTCCAAATGTTTTAGGTACAAATTACGGCGCTCTATTTTAAAATGGTCTTCGTCGTACTTCAACTCTTCCGACATAAAATCAACATTTTCGCCCAGGTTCGAAAAATTTATACTGTTCCTGTTAATTTGTTTTTTCCAGCACAACTTAGCCACTGCCAAAATGTAGGTATGTATGGAGCAGGTAAGGATAAGCGATTTGGCCCTGATTTTTAAAAACACTATCAGCAATGCATCATGAAAGGCATCTTCGGCGTCTTTCTCATTCCCCCCTCCAAGTTTAATCAGTTGAAGCAGTTTATCGAAATTATGCTTATACAAAAAGAAAAGAACATCCTTATCATTCGTCAGAATCGCATTAAAAATATCTTCGTCGCTATATCGCTTTATCTTCATGCATTAATCGCTTTATACACCATAAAGTCATCATTCGACTTTTATGTTACAAAACATGTTTTCGTTTTAAATATTTGGCTAAAGATACGTACTTTCTAAAACAACAGATTTATTAAGTGATAATAAATACATTTATATGAGTAGAATTATGATTTTCACACAGATATATCTCAAAGGAATTGAGTCTCCTAAACGTTAGTGTGCGTTTACAACATATGACATGGAAAAAAAGAAGTTATATAAAAAGTCAGTTAATTATCGCATTTCGCCTCCGCTCTATGTGACAATTAACTGACTTTCAACGGTCAGGCTTAGTGAAATTGAAGCTTTATTCAATTTTCTACTCAGCCTCCAGCTCAATTGTGAACTAATTCCTTTAAGAAAATTTTAGTTCCTGTAGCTTTCTACTGGTTCACAGGTACACATTAAGTTTCTGTCGCCGTAAGCATCGTCTATCCGACTAACCGTAGGCCAGAATTTATTTGAACGAATCCAACTAAGCGGGAATGCAGCCTGCTCGCGACCATACGAATGATTCCATTTATCGGCGATAACTGCGTCCTGCGTATGCGGAGCATTTTTCAGAGGATTATCCGTTTTATCACTTTCCCCTCTAACGATCATTTGAATTTCGTTATAAATCGAGGTCATCGCTTCCACAAAACGATCGAGTTCCTGAAGCGATTCACTTTCGGTAGGTTCAATCATAAGCGTTCCATGCACGGGGAAAGAAAGTGTTGGCGCATGAAAACCATAGTCCATCAACCGTTTGGCGATGTCGGATTCACTAATCTCGGAGATTGCTTTAATAGGACGGCAATCCAAAATCATTTCATGGGCTACAAAATTCGAAGTTCCCTTATAAAGCACTGGAAAGAACTTATCTAATTTAGCGGCTAAATAGTTTGCATTTAAAATAGCCATTTTGGTAGACATAGTAAGTCCCGCGCTGCCTAAAAGACTACAGTATGCATGAGAAATTACCAATACGCTTGCACTTCCGAAAGGAGCTGCGGAAACAGCAGATATCCCTTTGTCCCCTCCTGTTTTTATTACCGAATGGGAAGGCAGGAATGCCGCTAATTTCTTATTCACAGCAATAGGGCCAACTCCGGGACCACCGCCACCATGAGGAATAGCAAATGTTTTATGCAGGTTTAAATGGCAAACATCGGCTCCAATGGTCGCAGGATTCGTTAATCCAACCTGGGCATTCATATTGGCACCATCCATATATACCAATCCGCCATTTTTATGAATAATTTCGGCCATCTCCCGAATCTCGCCTTCGAAAACACCATGGGTCGAAGGATATGTAACCATAAACCCGGCAAGGTTTTCGGCATGTTGTTCCGCCAATTCTTTTAACCGGTCAATTTTAATGTTTCCACGCTCATCGCAATCCACCACATGTATTTTCATACCAACCATAGCGGCACTTGCAGGATTTGTTCCATGCGCCGACGAAGGAATAAGAACTATATTCCGCTGAGCCTGATTGTTCTTAATATGATATTCGCGAATAACAAGAAGTCCGGCATATTCACCTGCTGCACCCGAATTTGGCTGAAAAGAAACAGCCTCAAAACCGGTTATCACCTTCAAATAATTCTCAAGCTCGCCAAACAACTGGTAATATCCTTCGGCTTGATTTTTCGGAACAAATGGGTGTATATCGGCGAGTTCCGGCCAGCTTAACGGAAGCATTTCGGAAGCAGCATTCAGCTTCATGGTGCACGATCCAAGCGAAATCATCGAATGGGTCAGTGAAATATCCTTTCGTTCCAGTTTCTTGATATACCGCATCATTTCCGATTCGCAATGGTATTTATTAAATACCTCCTGCGTGAGACATGTCGATTTGCGAAGAAACTTATCGTCAATTGCAATGCCCTCCACTGAAAGTTTTTTTTCAAACGATTTTCCAGTGGCTTTGGCAAAAATTTCCAGTATATCGGATATATCCGAAAGGTTTGTTGTTTCGTCCAGGCTAATGCTTATGTGAGTTGCATCCACATAGCGGAAGTTCATCTCCTTTGCCAATGCAAGTTCCTTAACTTTTTCGCAAGTACCCGCTGATGGTAACTCTATTAAAACAGTGTCGAAGAAATTTTTATTGAATTGCTTAAAACCAAGGATTCCAAGTTCGTGGGACAACAAAGCTGTTAATTGATGAATAGTAGTTGCAATTTTTGTCAATCCTTCGGAACCGTGATAAACGGCATACATTCCAGCCATGGTTGCCAGCAATGCCTGCGCAGTGCATATATTGGAAGTGGCACGTTCGCGTTTAATATGTTGCTCGCGGGTTTGCAAAGCCATCCGCAATGCACGTTTTCCTTCAACATCAATGGAGACCCCAATAATTCGACCGGGCATACTCCTTTTGAATTCTTCGCGGGTAGCAAAAAAGGCAGCATGTGGACCACCAAAGCCCATAGGAATTCCAAAACGCTGGGTAGTGCCAATAACTACATCGGCGCCCCACTCACCCGGAGGGGTTAACAATACCAAACTCAATAAATCGGCTGCTACTGCAACCTTAATTTTATTTGAATGACAGTCAGCCACCAATTTGGAGTAGTCGTTAATTTCCCCCTGAAGTGTAGGATATTGCACCATAACACCAAAGGCATCAACGGGAAGGGTTGAATTTACCACATCGCAAACAATCAGATTTATGCCCAGTGGCGTCGAACGGGTCTTTAAAACATCGATGGTTTGAGGAAAGAGGTTACTATCGGCTACAAATGTATTGGCGTTGCTTTTTACCAATTCCCTGGGGCGATCGTTAAAAAGCATAATCATTGCTTCAGAGGCAGAAGTGGCTTCATCGAGTAATGATGCATTTGCCAGGGGCATAGCCGTTAATTCGGTTACCAGGGTTTGAAAATTCAGCAGCGCCTCCAAACGACCTTGTGAAATTTCGGCCTGGTAAGGAGTATAGGAAGTATACCAACTTGGGTTTTCCAGAATATTTCGCTTTATAACCGATGGAAAAATTGTATTATAATATCCCAACCCAATATAGGTTCGAAAGATTTTATTCTTGAGGGCAACCGTTTTTAAATTTCTTAGATATTCATATTCCGAAACAGCCGAAGGAAGGTTTAAGGGCTTTTTCAGCCTAATGTCGTTTGGAACAACATTATCGATGAGCTCGTCGAGCGAACCAACACCAATTGTTTTAACCATTTCAGCGATCTCTGGATTCCTTGGGCCAATGTGGCGATACAAAAATTCTTCGGTTTGCATAAATTATTTATCTGAAATTCTGAATATTATATATTTTAAAATCGATTACAAAGTTTTGGAAATCCTTAGGTATTTTATATGATATAATTCATCCTTCGAAATTTCAATAAAATTTCGAGTTGGATACTTACTATTTCAAAGATAAATATTACTTGGGCCTGAGTAAAAAAACCAGCTAATTGCTGTATTTCGACTCCGCTCAACTTGACAATTAACAAATCTTAAGCGATCAGACTGATTCTAAGCTCTGTTCTGTTTTTTAGCATGCCACTTTATTCCCGGGTAATAATCAGTAAAACCAAGTAATTTATGTTAAAAAAGGATTGGAAACCAGCTCAGATCCAATGTTTGTTTCGGGGCCATGACCCGGAAATACAATTGTTCCTCCATCGAGTACCATTAGCTTGCCAAAAATACTTTTCATGAGCTGGTCGTAATCCCCGCCAAGTAAATCGGTGCGACCAATGCTACCTTTAAAAAGCACATCGCCTACAATTACGAAATTATCTGGTTCGCTATATAAAGCTACACTTCCAAAAGAATGGCCGGGCACATCAAAAACTTTCAGCTCCGAGTTTCCAAATTTCACAACATCCCCATCTTTTATAGTTTTGGTTGGCATAGGAGGTTGCTCCACCACAAAACCATAAACTTTTCCGTTGGTAACGGCTATTTCCAGATAAGGAATTTCTTTTTCGTGTGCTTCGAAAGGAATATTATATTTTTTCACCAAGGCAGAGATTCCCAGCACATGATCGACATGACAATGCGTATTAACCAGTTTTACAGGCTTGAGTCCTTTGCTGTCGATAAAGTTAACCAATGCATCGATTTCTGCAGCTCCATTGCAACCAGCATCTACAATAATGCATTCCTTGGTTTCGTCGTATAAGATGTAGGTATTTTCCTGAAAAGGGTTAAATACCATGGTTTTTAAAGTTATCATTTTAGAAGTTTTTCCCTTTTAACATGGGAACAAAAACGAATGCTCCATGTTCAGTTTGTTTATAACTATCCTCACCGGTTTTCTCCACTAGAATCATCCGTTGCGAATCCGAACCGCCCACAGGCATTACCAGCCTTCCCCCGGGTTTAAGCTGTTGCAATAACTTCTGTGGAACCTCGGGAGCCGCAGCGGTAACAATAATTTTATCGAATGGGCTATACGAGGGTTGTCCTTCGTACCCGTCACCAAAAAAGAAATGCGCTTTATAATTTAACGAAGAAAGCAATTGCTGAGCCTTTAGATGCAATTCGCGATGCCGTTCGATTGTATAAACAGAGGCTCCCATTTCGAGCAGTACAGCGCATTGGAATCCTGAACCGGTTCCAATTTCAAGCACTTTATCGAGTTTCTGAATATGAAGTAATTGTGTTTGAAATGCTACGGTATAAGGTTGCGAAATAGTTTGACCCGATCCAATTGGGAATGCCTGGTCGCGATATGCAAATGTTACAAAGCTACTTTCCATAAATAAATGGCGGGGAACTTTACTTATAGCATTTAGTACATTTTCATCCGTAATCCCTTTGTGTGCAAGTTCCTGCACTAACTTGAGCCGAAGTCCTTTATGCCGGTATGTATCATTCATCCCCATATGAAAAGCAAAATCGAATTTTATGGCAAATAAACATTATAATTCCGTTTGATTTTGCATTGCAAATTTAACTTTATGAACAATACCAGTTAATAAGTATTTCAACATTTTACCAACAGATGCTTTAAAAAAAAGTATGTTTGTATGGCTTAAACACTTGCTTATGATAAAAATGATAAAAACTGGCATCCTTGGCACCTCCGAAACAGCTCAGCAGTTTGCTGAAATACTCAAAAAATCGGACAAGTATGAATTAACCGGTTGTTGTTCACCCGACTACTCAAAAACCAAAGCATTTGCAGCACAATTTGAATTGGTCGCCTACCCTACCGTTGAAGCATTATTTAAATACACGGATGCACTTATTATCACTGATTTTTCGCCCGATTTTATTTCTTCTTCAGAAAAATCGTTGAAAAATTTTAAACACATTTTAATCACCAATCCATTTCTGGCCGGAATTGAAGAAATAGGATATCTGAGAAAATTATCAGAGGAATCACGGGTAATATTCCAAATTGCCGGAAACTTTCATTATCAGTCTTTACTCGCTTCTCAATCCATTGACGCCTCATTTTTTGCCGACCTTCGACATACCTTTAAAGAAGGAAGTAATATATGTACCGGATTTAAATTCATGGAATTTTTGCTATACGACATTTCTTTATTGTTGTTCCTATTAAAAGGAGCCCCTAAGAAAATTTCTACAGCAGCCTGGGATATGAAAGGCAATAACCCCGATCTGATGTCGGCCCGGCTGGAGTTAGACAACGGTCACACTGCCAATATTCTGTTAAGCCAGGTGGAAGATGTCAATAGTTTTTCACTTTCAGCATATCATAAAAACGGCGTTTCAAAATATTATCTTGATACCAACATACATGACGCGGGGACACTTACTAAAAATGCTATCGAAGCCGAGCTGAAGCACTTTGATGCCTCTATTGAAGCCCCTAATTTAGCTCAATACCAAAACGAAACCGTTTTTCAGGCGTTAGAACTTGTGCATAGTATAAAAGAAAAGGCAGTACGTTTTTTCACATCTAACATCCAGGTTTAAACAATATTCGGCTCAAAATACAGTTTTTCGAAAAACAATTGATTGGGTGTTAATGACTAAAAACTCTTACCGGTTCTGGTTTATTATTTTCGACTACATAGCTTCGGCTCTGGCTTGGTATCTGTTTTTTTTATACCGTAAAATATATATCGAAACCATAAAATTCGGGGTAGAAGTTCCTTTCCTCCCCAGTACAAAATTCTACCTTGGGCTCTTTGTAATTCCCATCTTCTGGCTCCTGATTCATTACTCTTCCGGAGCATATAGTGACATACGCCGAAAATCTCAATTCCAAAATTTTCTCCAATTACTAATAAACACCTTAATTGGCTCCTTCATAATTTTCTTTTTTGTACTGCTCGATGACATTGTAATTTCGTATGTAAATTACTACCAGTCCATTCTGGTTTTGTTCGCCCTGCAATTCTTCATTTCATGGATTCCCCGATCTATTATTCTATTCATGAAGGATTCCCTTTTCAGGAAGCAAAAGGACTTTTATAGGACACTACTAATTGGAGAGGACACTAAAATAGTGCAGTTTTTAACTGAAAACAATGCATGGATAAAGCAATCGGGAATTGTACCGTCCGGTTATCTTTACATGAATGCTGCATACCAGGAAGATAAGGCGCTAACTACGAGTCTCGATAACGTTAACGATTTTATCAAAGAAAAGGAGATAGAAGAAGTAATAATATTGATGGAGCCGGCTGAAAAGGATATTTTTGAGATGCTGCAACTGAAACTTTTTGGCTCAAATGTGCTCATCCGAATTGTACCCGAACTTTTCCCATATGTTAAAGTTCCAATACAGCGATCGGGAATCTTTCAATCGCCATTGTTGCTTTTATCGAACAGCATTTTACCGGCATGGCATAAAAGTATAAAAGTTTTTATCGATATTGTATTTTCGGCGATCGCATTAATTATCCTTTCCCCTTTAATTCTTCTTTTAGCGATTGCTATTAAAGCAAGTTCGAAGGGGCCAATATTATACAGCCACGAGCGTATTGGCAAGAATGGCAAACTTTTCAAAATAATAAAATTCCGTTCTATGGAGGTTGGCGCAGAATCGAATGGGCCCCAACTTGCCTCCAAAGACGACAAACGGGTCACTCGTGTTGGTCGTTTTATGCGCAAGAGACGTTTAGATGAAATTCCAAATTTTATTAATGTACTTAAAGGGGAAATGTCGCTTGTTGGCCCCAGGCCTGAACGAAGTTTTTTTATTAAACAGATTATCCAAAAGGCACCGCAATATGCCAAACTTCATCTTGTAAAACCCGGTATTACCTCCTGGGGACAAGTTAAATATGGCTATGCCGAGAATGTAGACGAAATGATTAAAAGAATGCGCTTCGATTTGGTATATATCGAAAATATGTCGCTTTACGTAGATTTACAGATATTGCTTAAAACTATTTCTACCATTTTAAAAGGAAGAGGGATATAGCGAAATTAATTTTCAGAACGAAAGTATCTCAAGGGCATCTCTAAAAACTCGAATTTTTGATTGCTTTTAAAAGAACCATAATTCGACTCCGCTCAGTATGACCATGTTCTGTCACATTGAGCGGAGTCGAAATGTGTTTAAAATGAGTTATTAGAGATGCCCTCAACTTTAAACTACTTCTAAAACATAGAATCGATCTACTTTTCCACCTTCAAAAACTAAAGGCAATCGCTTTACAAAGCAATCTTTTCGAGCACAATCTCTTGAGTTTGACACCTTAGAAGTCTATTCCCTTAAAAAACAATCAAATACCTTGATGTGTTTCGCACTACACCCGATTTAATGTCGAGT
>JAIFLU010000130.1:0-8236 GCA_020048915.1 Bacteroidota bacterium
CGGGCGCAGCGCAGAACGCCTGTTCATATTGGATTGTATAGTTTTACCGATGAAAAAGGATATATGCATTTTTCAATTGAAGACAATGGTAATAATACTTCTAACCCTTTAACTTCATTTAATAACCACACTGAAGCGAAAGAATTTGTTCATTATTTAATTCAGCGATATCATTTATGCCAAAAACTGTGCGGCCTTTACCAAAGTGCTGGAGCTTGTTTTCAACATCAGCTTGGAGAGTGTAACGGAGCTTGTAACGGAGCAGAATCCCCCGACACTTATAATCAAAGAGTGAAAAAAGCGTTGATGTATTTCGAATTCGATACTAAGAATTTTTTTATACTCGATTCAGGAAGAAATACTGATGAAATGGCTGTTGTTCAAATAAAAAACGGAAAATATATAGGATATGGTTTTATTGGAAGGGATATTCCTCAACCGGATATGGAAATATTGTTCGATTGCATAAAATCGGCAAAAGATAATCGAGAGGTTCATCAAATAATAAATTTACATATCAGAAAAAACAAGGTTGAAAAAATTATTCCATATTAATTTAATGTTAAGCCCCTATTTTTTAGAAGGCAATTATCGAATTTGATGCATAAAACACGAAACATGACTTAAATCATATAACCATTGTTTGGCATCTCCGTATTTAATCATGTAACTTTTAAACAGGAATATGAAAAAGATTATTGTGATTGTTGGGATGTTGGTGATGTTGGGTTCAGTTTTAAATGCACAGGAAAGTAAGATAGTATCGCTTCCCAAATTTATTTCGAAAAGCATACAGGTTTTTACAAAGTATGTAAACTGGCCAATGAACTGTAAAAGTGGTGATTTTAAAATTGCTATCATTGGAGATAAGGCGGTTTATAATGAACTAAGTTCATCTATAGTAGGAACAACAGTTGGTGCCCAAAATGTTGTGGTAAATTACTACGCTAAAGTAGACGAAATCCAGGGGTTTAATCATATGATTTTTATTTCGGAAAGTAATAGCGGAGCACTTCATAAACTTATTGGAAAAATCGGGACAGACAATACACTCGTTGTTTCTGCAAAAGAAGGCCTTATACAGTCGGGCTCAGGAATAAATTTTGTTCCTGTAGATGGGTTAATGAAATTTGAAATCTCAAAAGCAAACATAAATAGAAGAAATTTAGAAGTTCATTCCTGGCTCGAAAAAATGGGCATTAAGGAAGGATGATTTCTTATTAGATTTCCCAATACAGTTTTTAAATTTTTCAATCCTCTTGTGTTTTAGCCATAATCTTTTAGCTGTTAAAAACTGTTAAAAGATTATGGTTTTTTACTGTCTTTTCTAATAATATTACAATAGAATCGTTCTTAAAAATAAAAAAAGCTCTTGTTTTTTTACTATTTAATGTACATTTGCACAATATTTTTTAGGATGAAGAAATACGTATTTTTTATTGGCATTCTTGTAGTTACACTTTATTCTTGCGGTCAGTACGAAAAAGTTTTAAAAAGTACTGACTATAAGCTTAAATTTAAGAAGGCTTTTGAATATTATAATGCAGGCGAGTTTGTTAGGGCTGCCACGGTTTTCGAACAGATTGTACCTGTATACAAAGGGACTGATAAGTCCGATTCTGTTGCATATTTTTATGCAATGAGTTATTATGGTCAAAAGGATTATATTCTTGCCGGGCCGTATTTAAAAGGTTTTTACGAAAACTACCCATATTCGCCTTTTGCGGATGAAGCTGAGTATCTTTCAGCCTTTTGTTTTTATCAAACAAGCCCCAAACCAAGTCTCGATCAGGAAAATACATATACTGCTATCGATGCTTTCCAACTTTATATTAAAAAGCATCCAACCAGCAAGCATGTAGAAGAAGCGAAAAAATATTTACTGGACTTACAAGATAAGTTGGTTGAAAAATCGTATTTAAGTGCTCGGTTATATTTCGATTTGGGAGATTTTAAATCATCTATTATCGCTCTTAATAACAGTATTGCTGAATATCCTAATACGAAATATAGAGAAGAACTTCAGTTCTTAGTGCTGCAATCGAACTTTTTTTTAGCAAAAGGAAGTGTCGTTTCGAAGCAAAAAGAAAGATTTCAGGTTACAGTTGATGAATACTATTCTTTTATTGCTGAATTTCCGAACAGTAAATTCTCAAAAGAAGTGAAGGGTATTTATGAAGATTCACAAAAATTCACTAAATAAGAAATCGTATAAATTTATAATACATTATGGACTATAAGAAAACAAAAGCTCCCGGTTCAACTATTACCCGCGATTTGGATAAATTGGAACAAGCAACAGGCAATACCTACGAAACTGTTATGATTATTGCAAAACGTGCAAACCAGATAAGTGTTGAAATGAAACAGGAACTTAACCGTAAGCTGGAAGAGTTTGCCTATTATACTGACAATCTGGAAGAAGTATTTGAGAACCGTGAACAGATTGAAATATCGAAATTTTACGAGCGTCTTCCAAAACCTAACCTAATTGCTATTCAGGAATTTATCGAAGGAGAAATTTACCATCGTAATCCGGCAAAGGAGGCATAATGCTTCTGAAAGGTAAAAATATATTATTGGCCGTAACAGGCAGTATAGCAGCTTACAAGGCTGCTATTCTTGTCCGTATGCTAGTGAAAGAAGGGGCAGAAGTAAAAGTACTCATGACCCCACTGGCAAAGGAATTTATTACCCCTCTCACTTTAGCGACATTATCGAAAAACCCAATTCTGGTAGATTTTTTCAATACCGAAAATGGTGATTGGAACAGTCATGTTGATTTAGGATTATGGGCAGATGCTTATCTTATTGCCCCTGCCACGGCGAATACCATTGGTAAAATGGCCAACGGGATTGCAGACAATCTGGTACTAACCACCTACCTCTCTGCACGGTGTAAGGTTTTTGTGGCTCCTGCCATGGATCTGGATATGTTTTCACATCCTACCACTACTAAAAACATTGAAACCCTTAAGTCTTTTGGTAATATTATTATTGAGCCGGCTACCGGCGAACTTGCCAGTGGTATGGAAGGCAAAGGTAGAATGGAAGAGCCTGATAACATTATAAAAAGCCTGATTGAATTTTTTACAGGTTTGCCGCAACCTCCAAAGCGCGACCTTATTCATAAAAAAATTATGGTTACGGCAGGTCCTACACACGAAGCAATTGACCCTGTAAGATTTATAGGGAATTATTCTTCGGGAAAAATGGGATTTGCAATTGCTGAAGAACTGGCTCAAAGAGGAGCAATGGTGATTTTAATTAATGGCCCTGTATCTTTAAAACCTGTTCATCCCAATATTCAGCAAATAAAAGTGGCAACCGCCAATGAGATGCATAAGGAATGCGTTTCCCGGTTTCCACATATGGATGCTGCTATTCTTTCGGCTGCAGTTGCCGATTTTACTCCTGTAAATCCCTTGCCTAAAAAAGTTAAGCGTGAAAAGGAAAATTATATCCTTGAACTTAAACCTACTACTGATATCGCATCTCATTTGGGCAAACTGAAAAAAAACACGCAAGTTTTGGTTGGTTTTGCCCTCGAAACCGATGATGAAATTACCAATGCCAAGAAAAAACTTGTTTCCAAAAATCTCGATTTTATTGTGCTTAATTCCCTAAACGATCCGGGAGCAGGATTTCAGTTTGATACCAATAAGATTTCTATTATAGATAAAAGCAATATTGTTCAGAAATTTGAGTTAAAATCAAAAGCCAATGTGGCTAACGATATTGTTAACAAACTCGTAACTTATCTCTGAGATGCTTATTCGTCGTTTTATTATAGCCATCTGCTTTATTACTATTTCAATATATGGGTTTGGCCAGGAGCTAAAATGCAATGTTCAAATTGTTTCGGAGCAAATTCAAGGCACAAATAAACGGGTGTTCGAAACATTGCAAAACGCCATATTCGAGTTTATGAACAACAGAAACTGGACCAACCATGTTTATAGTAGTCAGGAACGAATTGAGTGCAACATTCTTTTTACCCTTAATGACCACTCTGGCGATGTATTCAAGGGTAATTTGCAGATTCAAAGTCGCCGGCCCGTATTTAATTCTTCGTACAATACCACCCTGTTAAATTACCTCGACCAAAATATAACATTTACCTATGTTGAATACGAACCGTTGGAATTCAACGAAAGTAATTTTACTTCAAACCTCACTTCAATTCTGGCTTATTATGCTTTGGTAGTTATCGGATTAGATTACGATTCGTATGCAATGAAGGGCGGAACAGATCTTTTACGCAAGGCTGAAATAGTGGTAAATAATGCCCAGTCGGCTACAGAGAAAGGATGGAAGCCATTTGAAGTAACAAATAATAAAAACCGGTATTGGCTAACTCAGAATCTTTTGGATGATAAATATAGTCCTGTTCGCGAATTCATATATAAATACCATCGGTTGGGATTGGATGTACTTGCCGATAAAACGAATGAAGGACGCGATGATGCTACGGAATCGTTAAAACTCTTGCAGCAGGTTTTTCGGCAAAAACCCGACCCATATATGCATTTGTTACAAGTTATTTTTGATGCAAAAGCCGACGAATGGGTTAATCTTTATAGCGCTTCCATGCCCGATGAAAAAGGTCGTGTTGTTCAATTGCTTAAAGAAATAGATCCTTCCAACTCAAGTAAGTATCAGAAGATATCTCAATAGAGCAACGGGTTGTGAGTGGCTATAGGTTGCTGGTTTTAGGAAAGCTTTATTTGAGTAACTGAATTCATATTTCTAAATTAATGGTAAGTTATTCATTATTAAAATTCTACGTTGGGTTTTAAACCGGCAGCAAGCAACATTCTCCCTTTCAAATACAACTAGTTTCTGTTAATTGTTTATCTTAGTGCCAACAATATTAGAGTATGTTAAAAGCCTTATCGATCCAGAATTACGCATTAATTAAGGACATTCGCATCGATTTTAACGGAGGCCTGTCGATCATTACCGGAGAAACAGGTGCTGGTAAATCTATTCTTTTAGGTGCTCTATCCTTATTAGTGGGTCAGCGTGCCGACACTTCAGTTTTATTTGATACTTCCCGAAAATGTATTGTCGAAGGAACTTTTCAAATATCTGCCTATGGCATGGAGAAGTTTTTTTCGGAAAACGAACTCGATTATGCCAACGAAACATCTATTCGCCGCGAAATTACCACCGATGGCAAATCGCGGGCATTTATCAACGATACCCCTGTAAATATTAGTTTATTGAAATTGTTAGGCGATAAACTAATTGATATTCACTCGCAACACGAGAACCTGTATCTCGAAAATCCTGTTTTTCAGCTAGAGATATTAGATACCATTGCCAATCAGTTCGATAAATTATCGAATTATAAAAGCAATTTTCAGGCTTACCGGAAACTTATTTTGGAGTATGAATTATTAAAAGAAACGAATCAGAAGCAGAAGAGCGATTTAGATTATTTTCAGTTCCAATTTAATCAACTACGGGATGCGAAACTAAAAGAAGGCGAATTAGAAGAGCTTGAAGTTGAATTCCAAATGCTAACACATGCTGAAGAAATTAAGACTCACCTGACCTTTGCTTCGGAAGCAATTGGTGGAGAAGGGACATCTTTAATAATTACGGTAAAGGATTGTCTTAATCATCTTCAGAAGATAAAAGATGTTTATCATCCGGGATTGGAAATTTTCAACAGGCTCGATAATATGCTGATTGAATTAAAGGACCTTTCGCCCACAATAGACCGGCTGGCAGCAAGTATTGAACACGATCAGGAAAGAACCGAAACTGTTCGTAACAGAATTGATCTGATAAACAGTTTACTTCAAAAACATCGTGCATTTGATTTGTCGGCCTTAATTCAATTACGGAACGAACTTTCGGATAAGATAGGATCCATAGTAACTGCAGATGAAAAGCTCCTTTCTCTTCAAAAGGAAATGGATTTTCAAAAACAAACGCTTTCGAAAATTGCTGCCGAAATCTCCAAACATCGAAATGCTTCCGCCCCTATACTGGAGAAGAAAGTTGAACATATTTTGCATCAGTTGGGGATGCTACATGCGGTATTTCATATTGAACTTACTTCGACACCCGATTTTACCGCTACAGGAAATGATCGGATTCGGTTTTTGTTTTCGGCTAATAAGCAATCAGCTCCGCAGGAGATGTCAAAAGTGGCTTCGGGGGGAGAAATGGCCAGATTAATGTTGAGCCTGAAAGCAATTATTGCTCAAACAATGGCATTGCCTACCATTATCTTTGATGAGATAGATTCCGGAGTATCGGGCGATATTGCTGATAAAATGGGGAATATTATATCGAATTTAGCTTCATTTACGCAGGTAATAAACATTACCCATTTGCCACAGATTGCATCGAAGGGGAATAACCATTATCTTGTATATAAGCAAGACCAACAACAGCATACATATACCCACATTAAACTGCTTTCGGCCAATGAGCGTATTACCGAAATTGCAAAAATGTTAAGTGGAGAACAGTTAACCGATGCTGCTATAAACAATGCCAGAGAACTTCTGAAACAGGTAATTCCTAATTAATTAAATACTTTCGGTAAAATGTATTAGTAGGTTTTATTCGTTTTTGATTGAATAATGAACAATACGCTCTTTTTTTGTTTTATTAAGTATGCAATTTGAAATTGTAATTACACAAACTTTAAATTTTATTTATGGCTTACAATCTGTTAAAAGGAAAACGAGGAATTATTTTTGGAGCACTTAACGAAATGTCGATCGCCTGGAAGGTCGCTGAAAAGGTATACGAAGAAGGAGGAAGATTTATACTCACCAATACTCCTGTAGCGATGCGTTTGGGCGAGGTGGATGAGTTGGCCGAAAAGTGTCAGACAGCAATAATTCCTGCCGATGCAACCAATTTACAGGACCTCGAAAATCTTTTTACACAATCGATGGATATGTTAGGTGGAAAAATTGATTTTGTTCTCCACTCTATAGGCATGTCGCCCAATGTTCGCAAGGGAATACCTTACGATATGATTAATTACGAAAACTTTCAGAAAACGCTCGACATCTCTGCTTTATCATTTCATAAAACATTACAAACAGCCCGTAGGTTGGATGCAATAAACGAATGGGGATCAGTTGTTGCTCTTTCGTATGTGGCAGCCCAACGTACCTTGTTTGGATACAATGATATGGCCGATGCCAAAGCGGTACTTGAATCGATAGCCCGCAGTTTTGGATATATTTATGGAGTTGAAAAGAAAGTACGCATTAACACTATTTCGCAATCTCCTACCATGACTACTGCCGGTGCCGGTGTAAAAGGCATGAATTCGCTGATGGACTTTACCGAGCGTATGTCACCACTTGGAAATGCCACAGCAAACGAATGTGCCGATTATGTAATAACCTTGTTCTCAGATCTTACCCGTAAAGTGACTATGCAAAATCTTTTCCACGATGGAGGGTTTTCCAGTATTGGTATGAGCGAAAAAGCGATGATGCAATACGATAAGAGTTTCGAAGAATGCCCTGAAAAAGGGAAAAAGAAATAGTGAGTAGTCGATAGACGATAGTCCATAGCCATTAGATTATTTTAATAGCTGTGGACTTTTTTACTTTGTGAAAGGTTTATAATTATGTTGGTTTTAAGTTCTTTTTGTTAAATAAAATCACAGTTTCCTGTTATTTAACGGGAAATGTTTATTCCCCATCAGCGAATTCTTCCCAAAAAATTTATGGGCAAGTTGGTTGGCTTCAATTTCGGTCCAGCCATAATGGTTTTTATTCATTGCAAACCAGATACTTGACGGGCCAATCACAAAATAGTAAAATAAAAATCCATGCTTCTTATATTGCAGGTAATGGCCGTATCCATGCTGTAAAATGGCTTCGCCATAAAACAGCCGATAATCGGAGTCAACGAATATACGAGAAGGTAAAACAATGTCAGAACCATGTTTTAATATATTGGTTTCATGAATAATCAAACCGGGATATCGATGATTAATTACTTTACCTTTAATCTCAATCATTCTAAAAAAATAAATTTTAAAAATCGCTATTATTAAAAAGCTAAACTCTATTAATTCACTCTAATCTCAAACATATAAGTTAATTGGATATTTAGCAAATTCAATTAATAAAGATACGATCTGATTCAATCGCCCATACTCTTCGGTTTATAATATCTTGTTATTTTTTATGTATTTTCGCAGCTAAAGTTTTACTATGGATAATATTCTTTTGGGTGTGATATTTGT
>JAIFLU010000130.1:8256-9814 GCA_020048915.1 Bacteroidota bacterium
TTTGTCTTTGCCCCGCTGGTGTTGATATATAGCTGCAAAAAGGTTACACTTTTAAATAAACTGGGAACAGTTTCTTTGGCTTATCTACTGGGAATTATATTGGGAAACATCGGTTGGATAAAACCTGAAATGAAACCTCTGCAAAATGATTTTACCTCGGCAACTATTGCACTTGCTTTGCCTTTACTACTATTCTCCATAAATCTGAAACAATGGTCGCGCCTTGCTTTTAAAACCGGATTGGCAGTGCTTTTGGGAATTATTTCAGTTATTACGATCATTTTTATTGGGCATTTAATTTTCAAAAACTCCATTGCCGAATGCTGGCAAGTATCGGGACTGATGGTTGGCGTTTATATTGGAGGAACTGCAAATATGGCCGCGATTATGAAAGCATTAAACGGCGACTCTACCACATTTATCCTGGTTAATGCATACGATATTCTGGTAAGCATGGTATACTTTCTTTTTATAGTTACCTATGCCCAAAAACTGGTTAATAAATTTCTGACGCCTTTTAAGCCATTAAACTCGCATGTCCATTTAAGTAACGAAGTGGACGATTACGATGGGTGGGATTCGTTTAAAGGAATTTCGTCGAAAGTCGTTTTACTTCCGCTACTTGCAGCCTTGGTTTTGTCTGGCGTAGTTGTGGCAATATCGATGCAGGTAAGTAAGCTTTTTCCTGCCGATTACCAAATGGCAGGGATAATTATGTCTATAACAGGGTTATCTATTCTGCTTTCATTCATTCCTAAAGTCAACCAAATTCAGAAAACATTTCAATCGGGGATGTACCTGATATTTATCTTTTGTATTGTGGTTGGTTCTATGGCCGATTTTAGCATGTTTACTACCAAATCGCTATACCTGTTAGGGTTTATTACATTCGTGATATTTGGTTCCCTAACATTGCAAATTCTGTTATCGAAAATTTTCCGTATCGATACCGACACTACACTCATTACTTCACTGGCTTTTATTTTATCAGCTCCTTTTGTTCCAACTGTAGCGAATGCTTTTAAGAACAAGGAAATTATCTTGTCCGGAATTACTATTGGAATAATTGGTTATACTACCGGTAATTTTCTTGGGATAACCCTGGCTTATTTCTTAAGGTAAATCAATAAGCTTGTTGTTAAAAACAGCGTACCTTTTCTGCTTTAGAAGAGACGAAAATAATATTTCGTTATTCGCTATTTTTAGAATGTTCTTTAAACTTCTTATATTTATTTATGTTATCTAAAAAATGGTTGGAACTATTTGCATGAAATTCATTTAACAAATATTTTTGGTTATGGATTATATTACCTGGGAAGATGCTTTTAATACCGGCAATAAGGACATAGACACACAACATCATAAGCTAATAAGTTATATTAACGACCTGCACGCTTCGTTAAAAACAAATAAAAGCCCTGAAGAATTAAACGATGTTCTTAATGGACTCACTCAATATACAGTTTATCATTTTGGGCTGGAAGAAAAACTAATGATCGAATCGGGCTATCCAAATTTTGAACAGCATAAAAGGGAACACCAAATATTTATTGAACGA
>JAIFLU010000045.1 GCA_020048915.1 Bacteroidota bacterium
GTTGGAAGTAAGGTCCATAGAAGCTGGAATTGACATTTTGGTAATGCCCGAAAATGTTCCACTGGCTATATCCAAAATTAAAGAAGCTATTGCTTCAGGACGTATTTCGGAAGAGCAGATAAACCGCTCGTGTAAAAAACTATTGGTAATGAAGGAATGGGCTGGATTAGACAAACCTTCGATTATTGAGATAAAAAACCTGGTAAAAGATTTAAACGCTCCAAAATCAGAAGTCCTTAACAGGCGCATTGTTGAAAATGCCATTACGGTTGTAAAAAACAACAATGAACTGATACCACTGAAAAACCTTTCGGTATGGCGCACAGCGGTTGTTTCAATCGGTGAAGAGGCAGAGAATGAATTCTCGAATACGATAAATCTATACAATACGGCAGACCATTTCTCTTTGAACAAGAAGGCGGATACTGCAACTATTAATCAATTGCTGCGCGATTTAAAACAGTATAATCTTACCATTGTCGCTGTAATGGGGACTAATTATAGTCCGTTGAGAAATTACGGAATATCTTCGTCAACCATTGATTTTTTAAACCGTGTTGCCTTAAATAACCGAGTGATTCTTAATGTTTTTACTCCCCCTTATTTTCTTTCAAAAATTACTTCCCTGAATTTTTATAAAACTGTTATTATTTCGTATGAAGATATCCCATTAGCCCGTGAATATTCGGCCCAGCTCATTTTTGGCGGAATTGGGGCCTCGGGGTCTTTACCCGTGACTGCCACAAAAGAATACAATTATAACAAAGGTATTATTACAACAGGAAATATTCGGTTTAAATATACTATTCCCGAAGACATTAATATTTCTTCCGGCAAGCTATCGGGGATAGACAGTATTGTTAATGACGCAATTAAAAAAAATGTATTTCCGGGATGCCAAATACTTGCCGCGAAAGACGGAATAGTTTTTTTTCATAAAGCCTATGGTTACCATACTTACGATAGCTCAAGGGCAGTTTTGCCGGGCGATTTATACGATCTGGCTTCGGTAACAAAAATTACGGCCACCCTACCTGCCGTAATGAAATTATACGAATCAGGTTCTCTTAAATTAAAACGAAAATTGGCTGATTATTTGCCTGAATTGAAGAAAACCAATAAGCATGATATTAATTTAATGGAGATGCTTACCCATCAGGCGGGATTAACTCCATTTATCCCTTTTTATATGGGATTGATTCAACCTGCCAATAATGACGAAAAACTTACTTCGAACTCCTATTCTGCTAATTTTACTATTAAACTGGGACGGAATTATTACCTGAACAAAAACAACTCCTTCAAAAACGGATATTTTACAAAAATACCAAGTTATTATTTTGGGAATCAGGTAGCCGATTCGCTTTTTGTTTTAACCACATTCGAAGACTCAATTTTTCGGAAAATGGCTGAATCGAATATTCTTCCCAAAAAAGAATACAAATACAGCGATCTGGGGTTTATGTATTTGTATAAAATTATTCAGAACCAAAGTGGTATTCCATTACAGGAGTATGTTCGCCGAAATTTTTATTCCAGACTTGGCGCTACGTCAACCGGGTATTGGCCACTCTTAAAATACGACAAAAGCCAAATTGCGCCTACTGAAAACGATTTAGTATTTCGCCATCAATTGCTGCAAGGATATGTACACGATCCCGCAGCAGCCTTAATGGGAGGTGTAAGTGGTCATGCCGGATTATTCTCCAATGCAAACGATATTGCCAAAGTAATGCAAATGTACCTTAATGGGGGTACTTATGGAGGCGAACGCTATTTTGAGCAGGCAACCATCGATTATTTCAATTCAACGCCTTTTATGTCAACAGGAAACCGACGGGGTATCGGATTTGATAAACCCGAAATGAATCCACAAAAACCGGGTCCTACATGCTATTGTGTTTCAGCAAAGAGTTTTGGTCATTCTGGTTTTACCGGAACATTTACATGGGCTGATCCTGAAAATGGATTGCTCTATGTTTTTCTTTCAAACAGGGTTTGCCCCAATGCTGAAAATACAAAAATCACCGAAATGAATATCCGTTCCAAGATTCAGGAAGTTTTGGTGAAAAGCCTTGCCCAATAGTTTTGCTCAGAAAATGTCAAAAAAAGAGCGTGTCTCAAAAATCCTTTTATTTAGCGTGGTCGGAGACTACGCTTAGCTCATCATTATGATAATCAATATGAATAGCTGAGCGTAGTCTCCTGACTACGCTCTATTTGCTGACTTTTTACACCGCCTCAGCTTATATCCATTTTTAGGTGCATTTTAGAGCGTGCCAGTCTAAATGTCAGAAATATATTCCTATTTCTTTTTCTCAAAAGCAGCATCAAAAACAAGATCCGAAGGTTTAAAATCAGTCGATTTTACAAATTCACAAGCTTCAGCAGCTCCATGTTCGCGATCCATTCCCGAATCTTCCCACTCAACCGAAAGCGGTCCTTTGTAGCCAATAGCATTTAGCGCACGGATTATTTCTTCGAAATTGATGCATCCATGGCCTAAGCTTCTGAAATTCCAGTAGCGGCGGGGATCACCAAAAGTCACATGCCCTCCGAATACTCCCACTGTACCGGGAGACTCGCGCCAGTAAACATCTTTCATATGAACATGGAAAACACGGTCGCTAAACTTATACAAGAAATCTACATAATCGACTCCCTGATATCCTAAATGACTTGGGTCGAAATTGAAACCAAAAGCAGGGTGGTTATTGAGCGCTTTTAAAGCCCTTTCGGCAGATGCAGTATCAAATGCAATCTCCGAAGGATGCACTTCCAACGCAAATTTTACTCCTATTTTCTGAAATTCGTTTAAAATAGGCCTCCAACGACGTGCAAAATCCTGATACCCTTTTTCAATCATTTCTTCCGACACAGGAGGAAACGAATACAGCAAATGCCAGATTGAACTACCGGTAAATCCTACAACTGTATCAAGTCCCATTCGTTTGGCAGCATGACCGGTAGCAATCACCTCTTCTGCAGCACGCTGACGAATGCCTTCGGGATCGCCGTCACCCCAAATGTAGTCGGGAAGAATACTTTTATGACGATCGTCTATATTGTCGCAAACAGCCTGACTAACCAAATGGGTAGAAAGTGCATAAACCTTGAGGTTATATTTATCCAGAAGTGCTTTTCGTGCCTGACAATAGGCATCATTTGCCTTGTTTACTTCAAAATGATTGCCCCAGCAAGCTAATTCGAGGCCATCATATCCAAATTCTTTCGCTTTCTGACAAAGGATTTCAATATCCAAATCGGCCCATTGGCCGGTAAATAGTGTAACAGGACGTGCCATAGGTATAAGTTGTAGAATTAATAATTTTGGTTATAGTTATAAAATATAAAGTAAATCGTTTAGAGGCATTTTTGCAATATGAAATTGCTTAAATTAGAAATTATATAGCAAAGTTAAAATTTTATCATTTTTAGGTTTGCATAACGATTTTACAATATAATTTTCAATTATAAAGCATCGAATTAAAAATCCCGAAATTCTTAACAAGTAAATCTGGTTTAAAATAAATTCACTAAACTTATGTCAACTATTTTTCTTACTACTAACTTTTCTTTTTTACCATGAAGAATCTAATTTTCAGCGCACTGGTTTTTACGTTAGTTATATTAAACAAGGAAAGCTATAGCCAAAATTTTGGACTTACCCAAAAACAAGCTCCTTCTACCCTTCCCAAATCGAAAGCTTTACCTGAAAAAGCTGTTAAAAAGACAAAACTCCCCGTTCAAACCCTCCTTCAGTCCTCCTTGAATGGAGAATATATTATTTCAGGAGGATGGGAAATGGCCGAAGCAAATAAAATAATTGCATCGGGTGAATCTTTATTTAGTCCTAATCTTAACACATCATCGTGGTATAATGCCACCGTTCCGGGAACTGTGCTCACAACACTGGTGGATCAGGGCGTATATCCGAATCCCTATTGGGGGTTGAATAACATGTTTATCCCCGATTCGCTATGCCGAATGGATTGGTGGTACCGCATTTCTTTTCAAAAACCTAAAGACGCTGTTGGCAATAAATCCTGGTTAATACTGAATGGAATTAATTATATGGCAGATGTTTGGCTTAATGGACAACTGGTGGGTAAAATCAAAGGTGCTTTTAAACGGGGTGAATTTGATGTGACTGATATTCTGAATTCTTCGAAGGATAATATTCTGGCTGTGCATATTTACCCTCCATTCAATCCGGGTATTCCGCACGAAGAATCTCCTGCGGCTGGCCAGGGCCCTAATGGCGGACAACTTTGCCTGGATGGGCCAACCTTTATCTCGTCGGAAGGATGGGATTGGGTCCCCGGAATCCGTGATCGTAACATCGGTATCTGGCAGGATGTTCGGTTAAAAACTACCGGGACAGTTAATATTATCGATCCGCAGATAATTACCGATATACTGCTTCCCGATACCACTCAGGCGAATATTATCCTAAAAACAACCCTTCTGAATACAAGTTTTAAAAAACAGGTAGTGACCTTAAATGGTAAAATTGAAAATATTTCGTTTAGCCAAATTCTGGAACTGGAACCGGGTGAACAAAAAAACGTCACCTTGAGTCCGGCGCAGATTCCGGAATTAAATATCGTAAATCCGCGTCTATGGTGGCCCAACGGATACGGTAAACCCGAACTATATACTCTTGAACTTTCTGTTTCGAACGAAAATAAATCAATATCCGACAAAAAGTCTATCCGGTTTGGGATCCGTGAGTTGTCTTACGAATTAACTGTTGATGGTCCAACCCGTGAAGGATTAAGGGTTGAATTCAATCCATTGTCAGCACTTAAAGATGGGAAACCAATCTTTGATAATATTAACCGCCGCGATGTTGCCGATGGTGTGTCGATTCCCCGGTTGCGCAAAGATGTAAATCCATCCATATTAACCGAAATATCTGATAAGGAAACTGCTCCTTATCTGGTAATAAAAGTGAATGGTCAGCGAATCTATTGCAAAGGAGGAAACTGGGGAATGGACGATGCCATGAAAAACACTTCGCGCGATTACCTCGAACCTTACATGCGATTACATAAAGATGCCAATTTTAATATGGTACGCAACTGGACCGGCGAGTCGACCGAAGAAATTTTCTACGATTTAAGCGACGAATACGGAATGCTGGTTTGGAACGATTTCTGGCTCTCAACCGAAGGCTACAATTTGAATGTAAACGATAATAAATTATTCTTAGATAATGCCCGCGAAACGGTTCGCCGCTTCCGCAATCACCCTTCCATTGCTATATGGTGTCCTCGTAACGAAGGATACGCCCCGGCAGCTATTGAAGAAGGTTTAGCAGATATGTTAGTGACTGAGGACGGAACCCGGCACTATCAGGCTAACTCTCGCTATTTGAATTTGAAGCCCAGTGGACCATGGCATTATTTTAAGGATCCGGCTGAATATTTTAGGAAGAATGCTGTCGGATTTAATACAGAACAAGGTACCCCATCGATACCTAATCGATACCTACTGCTGCCACCATGCGCAAAATGATGGCCGAAGAAGATGTTTGGCCTATCAGCGATGTTTGGTATTACCACGATTTACACGATGGACAGAAAGACTATTTAAACGCTATTGATGCACTATACGGAAAATCGGAAAATGTAGAAGATTTCTGTAAAAAAGCCCAACTAGTGAATTACGATAGTCACCGGGCGATGTTCGAAGCATGGAACAGCAAACTCTGGAACAATACTACAGGGCTTTTGCTATGGATGACCCATCCAGCCTGGCCTAGTACTGTATGGCAGGTATATTCGTGGGACAAGGAAACTTTTGGTTCCTATTTTGGCTCACTCAAAGCGTGCGAACCGGTTCATATTCAAATGAACCTGCACGATAATAAAGTGGTCGCCATAAATACATCGCTAAAAGCTTTACCCGAAACTAAAGCTAAACTGGAAATATTTAACCTGCAAGGTAAAAAACTGTTTCAAAAAGAACAGTTACTTACCATCTCGGCAAACCGACTGACAGAATGTTTTACCCCAGATTTGCCGGGCGTTTTGCCCGATGTTTATCTTTCGCGACTTACCTTAACTGATAAAACCGGAAGCATCCGTTCCTTAAACGAATACTGGAAAAATGCTCCGGATAAAAACTTTCAGGAGTTTAATCAATTAGCGAAAATTCAACTCAAAGGGAAAATGTTGAAAAAAACTCCTGTTAGCAAAGGGGTGGTCCTATTTCAAGTTACTAATAGTTCCAAAACTCCGGCTATTGGAATTAAATTAAATCTGAGAGATACCGGAACCAACGAAATTATTCTCCCGGCTTATTTTACTTATGGGTATTTTACGCTAATGCCAGGCGAAAGCAGAACTATAACCTTAGATTATCCTGCTATAAAAAGTAAACTGTTGAAGATTTCAGCCGAAGGATATAATGTGCTGGAAAGTGTTTTAGTGAATTTTTAAAAACCTATTTAAACTTAACCAAATGAATAGAAAGAAATTAATTGTCGTTGGTGCGTGTTTGATAGCATCGATAAATAGCTTTTCACAGAAAAGTAATTTTTTAGACAATGTGTATCATTACATCGAGAATCCAACCATTATTGACCTGAACCAGGAGCCGGGCCATGTTCCTCTCCTGCCCTTTGGAACGGTCAACGAAGCCCTGGAGAATAATTGGACTAAAAACCCTGTGTTTCTGTCTTTAAATGGACAATGGAAATTCAAATGGTCCGAGAGCCCTGATGCTTCTCCAAAAGATTTCTTTCAGGAGAAATTTAACGATACTACCTGGGATAATATTAAAGTTCCCTCAAACTGGGAAATGCATGGGTATGGTGATCCCGTTTTCAGGAATGTTTCTCAACCGTTTAAATCGAATCCTCCCTTTATACCGCGCGATTATAACCCGGTAGGATCGTATCGAAAAACCTTTTCGCTTCCGGCAAATTTTAAGGGGAAACAAATTTTTCTTCGCCTGGAAGCGGTCACTTCAGCATCTTTTTTATGGATAAATGGTAAAGAAGTTGGATTTAACAAAGGTGCCAATGAGCCAGCCGAATACAATGTTACCTCTTTCCTGAAGCCTGGGAAAAATACAATAGCTATCAATGTCTACAAATATTCTGACGGAACCTATCTCGAAGATCAGGATTTTTGGCGATTGGCAGGGATTTTCAGGGATGTATTCCTCTTCGCCACTCCCAATGTTCATATTCGCGATTATTATGTCTCTACAGATCTGGATCCTGATTATATGGACGCGCAACTAAGCATTAATGCCGAATTAAAAAACTATACAGGGGCGTCAGCTTCCGGTTATTCAATAAAAGCTACTATTTGGGATAAAAATCATCAAACAGCTATTGCTACTCTTCAAAGCAAAAAGGAAACGCTGGAAGGAAATATGAATAAAACCATTCAGCTCTCGGGGAAAATTACAAACCCTGCCAAGTGGTCGGATGAGCACCCTAATTTGTATCATGTAACGCTCGAATTAATTGGTCCTGACGGAAAAATTGCAGAAGTTTTATCGAATCGTATTGGTTTTAAAGAGGTCGAAGTAAAACATCAGGTACTAATGGTGAATGGCGTTCCTGTTAAATTAAATGGAATAAACAGCCATATACAGCACCCCGATTTGGGGCACGCCATGGATATTGAAACCATGCGCAAAGACTTAATTTTGATGAAACAATTCAATATAAATTGTGTTCGCACCTCCCATTATCCCCCCAATATCGAATACCTGAATCTGGCAGACGAACTCGGCATTTATGTAGTAGATGAAACCGGAGATGAATCGCATGCCACCGAATTTATTTCGGAACTTCCCGAGTGGACTGCCGCATACATAAATCGGGTGCAGGGAATGGTATTGCGCGATCGCAATCACCCCAGCATTATTTTCTGGAGTGCTGGAAACGAAAGTGGTACCGGAAATAATATATGCGAAGTGATTAAAGAAGGAAAACGTCTTGACCCTTCGCGTATTTTTATGTATGGAGGAAATACCGACGATGTAGCCTGGAGAAATGAAGTTCCTTGCGAAGATATTATTGGGCCGCGCTACCCAACGCCGTATGAACTAAAAACTCGAATTGGCCAGGTTCCCGAAAGTCAGGACCCCCGGCCGGCGTTTATGGACGAATACATTGCCGCCACAGGCAACGGAGCCGGCGGTCTGGATGAGTACTGGGATCTAATTTACCAATTCCCCCGCATTTCCGGAGGGGCAATCTGGGATTATGTTAGCCCGGGTATTCGCGAAAAAGTTAGGTTAGTGAAGGATGATTCAAAAAATAATATTTCGACCGCTATCAAAAGTCGGGGAAAATTGGTAGAAGGGAAATTCGGAAAAGCAATTGAATTAAGTGGTCGTGATCAGTGGATTGATGTTTATCGCCATCCTGCCCTCGACATTACCGGAAAGGAATTAACGCTATCGGTTTGGGTTTACCCGCGTAAATGGCTGGGATATAATGCGCTGTTAACCAAAGGAAATTACCAGTATGGCTTAAATCAGTTTGCCAGCGATTCCATAGAATTTTATGTAAGCGATTCCCCATCCCTCTCATTTTGGGGAGGAATGCCGAAAAGTTGGAAAGTTAGTTTGCGCAGTATATTGCCTCAAAATTGGGAAAATGCCTGGCACCATGTGGCCGGGATATATGATGGTTCCAATTTATCGATCTATATTGACGGTAAAAAGATTGGAACAAAAGCTCATACCGGAGCTATTGCGAACAAACCATTTCCGGTGGCCATTGGACACATTTCGGACATTGAAGGCCAGGAATACCCTGGTAATACCAGCAACTCCATCTTCGACAGGGTGTCGGTTTTTAATAAAGTCATATCAGTAGAAGACCTTATAAATCCCCCTACCACGTTGAAAAACGAAGCAGCTCTGTGGCTAGAATTGGATGATGTGCTGGAAAAAGGTGACTTCTTCAGCATGGGGATTGGTGGACGCACGTATGGTACTATTTGGCCCGACAGAACACCACAGCCCGAGATGTACCAAATAAAAAAATCGGCACAACCGGTTAAGGTTGAATTGGTAAATCCCGAAGATGGCACTGTAAAGGTTTGGAGCCGTTTTCATTTCACCAATTTGAATGATGTTAAAGCCACCTGGGAACTATTGGCCAACGACAAAATTATTCAGAAGGGGGATTTGAAAATTGATTTGGCTCCACAACAAAAAACAACATTAAAAATCCCGTTTAAGAAGCCAGAATTGGAAGCCGATGCAGAATACAGAATACTCGTTTCGTTCTGTTTAAAAGAAAACACGTCATGGGCTTCTTTGGGTCATGAAATGGCCTGGGACCAGCTGGAACTTCCCTGGAAAAAGGCAACCTCCATGCATGCCCTCACAAAAGTTTCAAAACCAATGTTCCAAGAGACTTCAGAATTCGTAACCATTGCCGGAACTGATTTTGAATATGCTTTCAGCAAAACTTCCGGTAAACTTGTATCCATAAAAGTTCAGGGAAAAGAATTAGTGAAAGACGGTCCAAAATTAAATGTATGGCGTGCCCCACTTGCAAACGACATTGACCAGTGGGCAACCTGGCGCTCGAACTTAACGAACCGTCAGCCGGGTATGGGCGATTTTCCGGCAGGTGGTTGGTATACCTATGGCATTGAAAATTTAAAATTTAAACTTGATAATTTTTCAGTTTCACAAAGTGAAACATCGATAATAATAGATGTGAACGATCATGCCGAAGGGATTAATTATTCGACAGCATTCGACAACCACTATCTCTATACCATTGAAGGAAGTGGAGAAATGAATATTCAACATACTGTTACCCCTCAGGGATTTATGCCGATGTGGCTACCCAAAGTTGGTACACAATGGATTTTAGATCGCAGCCTTAGCCTTGTAAACTGGTATGGAAGGGGGCCGTTCGAAAATTATCCCGACCGTAAAACAGGGGCTAAAATAGGGATTTACAAAAATACAGTGCAGGGTATGGAAGAAAAATACCTTATTCCACAGGATTACGGAAATCGTTGTGATAACCGCTGGGTAAAATTCGAAACTACCGATGGAATTGGCTTACAATTTAGCGGTGACGAACTTTTTAATTTCAGTGTTCAACCATACTCAACCGAACATTTAACGAGAGCTCGCTACCCATACCAGCTCCAGAAGACCGATGACTATACCTTTAATTTTGATTACCAAACAAGCGGAGTAGGTTGTACTGCCATTTCGGTGCTTGATAAATACAGGGTTATGCCACAGGAATATACTTATACTACAAAGGTAAAACCAGTTAAAAAATAAGATTATGAAAAACGGCTAAAAAGTCTGCAAAAGAGGCTGTTTATAAAGTCAGTTAATTAGCTCATTTCGACTCTGCTCAATGTGACAATTAACTGACTTTCAATTTTCTGGTTGAAGTTGAAGCACTGCACCGCTTTTTAGACCGATTATTTATTAAGACATTTTAAACATCATTGTTGTGTAAGAACAAAAAAATTAAAAGGAAACAATAAACGAAGTGAACTCTTCAGGCTTAGAAACAACCCTGACTGAACCCTTATGCAATCTCATAATTTGACGGCTTAAGCTCAATCCAATTCCGGATCCCTTTTCTTTGGTAGTATAAAATGGAATAAAAATTTTATTGATTTCATCCGAATTTATTCCAAATCCATAGTCGGTAATATGAATTTCAATGTGGTCATTTACTTTCGAAAAATTGATTTCAATATTTTTATTATCCACCTCCAGGACAGCTTCCATCGCGTTTCGGATAATATTAACCAATACCTGTGAAATCATTTGTTCATCGGCCACAATAATAGAATCGCCTTCAAACTTATGTAGTTTTAAATTTATATTTTTCTCCCTGGCTTCTGGTTGCAGCAACGAAACAATCCGAAATGTCAACTCATAAATGTCGTATTGCTTGAAATTTGGAACTGGAATTCGGGAGAGTTTTTTATAGTTTTCCACTAAATTTAGCAGGTCGGTAACCCTTTCGGATATTAATTCCAGCCCGTCGCGCGTGTCCTTTGCTATTTCTTCCGAAGAGAGGTTACCCTCATTTTTTCGGTACATATTTACCAGAGAACGGGTTAAAGAATTTACCGGAGTGATAGTATTCATTAATTCGTGCGATAATACTCGTATCAGCGTTTGCCATGACTCCAGTTCTTTCTGATCCAGTTCGTTCATGATATCCTGAAAAGCCACCATCTTAAAATGTTGATCCGAAAGTTTGAATTCGGTGGCTTTAAATGAGAAAATATGGATTTGGCTGCCTACAATAGTCTTTTGAACCCTATCTTCTTCTGGTTTTATGGAAAAGAGCAGGTGTTCAAATCCTTCAAAAATAGAATTCAGGTACTTAATTTGAGTTATATTACTGATATTTAACAATCGCTTTGCTTTAGGATTTACCAAATCTACTTTACCGGTATTATCGAAAACAATCAGCCCTACCCCTACCGTATTGATGATATATTGAAGATAATGATAGTGATACTCCTTTTGCATCATTGCCTTTTTAACAAATAAACCGGTTTCTTCAAGCGATTGAATAAGTTTGTCGAAAGGAGGTTTTTTGTAATGCGCCGGGATTTGAAAATTCGTATTTTCTTCCCGAAGATAATTCACATACTTGGTTATATATTGATTTGATTTATTGAGATATACAATAATTCTATAAACTTGTAATATTAAAAGGATAATCAGCCCAAAGGCTGTAAACCAATATTGCCTGCTTAAAACTATAAAAGCAAATGCTAAACAGGTTATCAGCATTAGGATTACCCGGTAAACAAGCACAGAAAAAAAACGGTTAAAGGCCATACTTTTCGATTTTATTGTAAAGTGTTTTTCTTGATATTCCTAATAGTTCCGAAGCATTGGAAAGATTTCCCCGGCATTTTTCAATGGCATTTTTAACGGCAATTTTTTCGATTTCCTCCAGGTTAAATAAATCGGCAACAGGAGTATTGGCAACATTGCCCATGTTAAAAAAGAGGTCGTTTTCGGTAATAATTGCCCCATCACTTAAAATTACCGCTTTTTCAACGGTATGCTGCAATTCCCTGACATTCCCCGGCCAAGAATAATTTAAGAGTTTATTGGCAGTTTGGGAATTAAGTTTTAAGGAGGGCTTATCGTATTTTCGACCATATAATCTTAGAAAATGCTCCGCTAGCAATACAATATCATCTCCACGTTCCCGTAAAGGCGGAACTTCTATTTGAATGGTATTAATTCGGTATAATAGATCTTCGCGAAAAAGACTATCCGAAATCATTTTTTGTATGGAACGATTGGTAGCTGAAATCAGCCGAACATTTACTGCAACCGGCTGAGTACTTCCCAGGCGAATTATCTGCCTGTTTTGCAAAGCAGATAATAATTTCGATTGTAGAGAGAAATTCAGATTACTGATCTCATCCAAAAAAAGTGTCCCTCCGGAAGCTGCCTCAAAGCGCCCCATTCTATCGGCTTTGGCATCGGTATAGGCACCTTTGACATGCCCAAAAAGTTCGCTTTCAAAAAGCGTTTCGCTTATGGAGCCTAAGTCAACACCAGAAAATATTTCTCCTTTCCGTTTCGAATTATTATGAATTTCTCTTGCGATTAATTCCTTTCCGGTTCCATTTTCGCCGAACAATAAAATATTAGCATCGGTTAAAGCAACTTTCGTTACAACATCCATCACGTTTTTCATGCTAGAGCTCCGGTAAATGAGCTTAATCTCGGGTTTATTTATTTCTTCCTTAATTGTTTTTTGCTTTTGTTGCAGGTTCTGGAGTTCCTTTTTCGAAAAAGTTAACTTTTTGGCTGTTTGTAGGGTAGTCATTAATTTTTCATCGTTCCAGGGTTTAACAACAAAATCCATGGCGCCTAGTTTTATGGCCTTAACGGCAAGATCTACTTCTGCATAAGCGGTTATCATAACAACTGCTATATCAGGGTTTGCTTTCAGGATTTCGCCTAACCAGAAAATTCCTTCGTTTCCGGAATTCGTACCGGCATTAAAATTCATATCCAGAAGTACAACATCTATTTCGTTCTGTTTCAGGGCCGATAAAATCAGGTTAGGATTTCGAATTGTTAGTATTTCATCAAACTCATTTCTAAGCGTAAACTTTAATGTTTTCAAAATACCATCGTTATCGTCGGCTATCAGTATTTTTCCCTTTGTTTTAGCTGTCATAATGTTACCTTTTTATACACAAATGTAAAATAATTACACACAAAAATAACTTTCAATAAAAAATAAACATGCAAATCATTCTCATAATCTGCGTTTTATCATACACGGCATATTATTAGGATATGGAATGCTGTTGTTTTTTGTATTTTAACTAAATATTTCGACAGTTATGTTCAGAAATTACCTTCAAATCACCTTGCGAAACATGAGGAGAAACTTAACGTTCTCCATGATCAATATCTTTGGATTGGCTATTGGTATGGCCACATTTATCATTATTGCCCTTTGGGTAATAGATGAAAATAGCTTTGACACCAGCTTTCCGAATTCCCGAAATATTTATCGAATAGTTACCACTATAAAAGGAGAAGATACCGAAAGACAAGGTGGATTAATTGCACCAGGGATAGCAATCCCTTTAAAAGATCAGTTTCCTGAAATTAAAAGTTTTGCCAGACTGGTATCATTTAATTTGCTGACCAATTCGGATGTGCTACTGAGAAAGGAGAAGGATGAAGGATCGTATGAAACCAATGGTTTTATTGCCGATTCAACCTTATTTGAAATATTCGAAATTCCGTTTTTGAGGGGCGATTCGCGTACTGCTTTTAATGAGCCATTTTCGATAATGCTTAGCTCGTCACTTGCAGCCAAATATTTTGGTAAGGAAGATCCAATAGGAAAGCTGATGAAACTGGATAACCAGTTCGATCTGAAAGTTACAGGGGTTTTTGCCGATTTTCCAAAAAATACGCACGTGAATATCGAATTTGTTGTTCCCATGAGCTTATTCCGAAGGATTGGTCAAAACATTGATGCTAATTGGGATTACCTGATGATGAATGCTTATATTAATCTGGATCCCAAGGTAAATGTGGCCAGCTTCGAGAAGAAAATTAAAAATATTCATAAAGTTAAGAACCCCAACTCGGCATTTATTTTAGGACTTCAACCGTTAACCAGAATACATTTATACTCAACCAGTTTTGAATTTGATATTATGGTTCGAAATGCTGGTGATGCCAAATATGTTACCATTTTTTCAATTATTGCCATATTCATATTGTTAATTGCCTGTATCAACTTTATGAATCTTTCCACCGCGCGCGCCACAAAACGATCGAAAGAAGTAGGAATCAGAAAAGTGGTTGGTTCGGGCAAATATCAATTGGTTCGTCAGTTTTTGGGCGAATCGGTATTTATGGTTTTAATTGCTAATATTTTAGGGATGATTTTGGTAGAATTTGCTTTACCCTTTTTTAATGATTTCTCGGGGAAACAACTTTCTCTTGATTACAGTAACCCAATTCTATATATTTTACTAGTGGGATTCATCCTGGTCACGGGATTTATTTCTGGAATATATCCTGCTTTTTTTCTTTCATCCTTTCAACCGGTAAAAGTGCTTAAAGGAACAGTTTCGAGCGGAAAGCAAGGAGCTGCCTTCAGAAAGGGATTGGTGATATTTCAATTTACCATTGTTGTTTTTTTAACCGTTTCGAGCATTTTTGTGTGGATGCAATCTCAATATATGATTGAGAAAAAGGTTGGACTGGATAAGGAAAGGATAGTGTATTTTCTCCGGAGGGGGGCACTTTTCCCCAATTACGATGCCTTTAAAAACGAATTGCTTGCAAATCCTGCAATAAACAGTGTTTGCCTTGCCTCCGATTTACCCATTAGTATTCGGAATCAGGAAAGCGGGGTAACGTGGGAAGGGAAAAAACCCGATGAATCGGTCGGGTTTGCCTTACTATTCGGAGATTATGATTTAATGAAAACATTCAATATTCAATTACTGTCAGGAAGGGGATATTCACCGGATTTCCCCGGCGATCAGGAATCGTCCTATATAGTAAACGAAACCGCAGTCAAAAGAATGGGATTGAAAAATCCAATAGGATCTACCTTAACTGTAAATGAGAAAAAAGGAACTATAGTTGGTGTGGTGAAAGATTTTAATATTGCACACCTTTCCAAGCCAATTTCTCCGATGATTTTATTTCTGCGTCCCATGGTAACGATGATTTTTGTGAAATTTAATCCTGGAAATATAAAAAACCAGCTTTCAGCACTCGAAAATGTAACCCAAAAACATAATCCTGGTTTTCCATTCGAATATAAATTCCTTGATCAAACATACGAAGCCCAATACATGGTTGAGCAGCGGACAGGTAAGTTATTAGGATACTTCACAATTTTTGGGATATTTATTGCTTGTTTAGGATTACTTGGACTGGTGAATTTTTTCTCACTGCAACGAACAAAAGAAATTGGAATCAGAAAAACGCACGGAGCCAGTTTGCTCAATATTACCCGACTTATTTCAGGGCAATTTGGAAAATGGGTATTAATAGCGAATATAATTGCCTGTCCCCTCGCCTATTTTGCTGTAAAAAACTGGCTAGAAAACTTTGCATTTAAAGTGGATATTGTCCCCTGGCCATTTATTCTTGGGGCTAGCATTTCGTTTGCCTTCGCTTTGGCAACTATTTCTTACCAAACTTTAAAAGTAGCGCTTCGAAATCCGGTTGAATCTTTAAAATACGAATAATTTTTCGAAGACATTTCAGCAGAAATTTAAAATATATCTTCTGCTGAAATGTTTTTTGTTTTATTGTTACAGAATATGCCAATTTTATTCATGCTCCACTATAACTAACCCATAAATGTTAGTAGCTGAATTTTGTGGCGTGATAATTTAACATATACTAGAATCTGACTTATTTTAAATTTGGAAAAAACTTCAAAACCTAATAATTTTAAATGCGAAATTAAGAACCATAATTTTCTGAAATTTAAACATCTAATAGTTATCAATTATGAAAAAGACAGTAGTATTTTCAATAGTGATATGCCTGTTTTTTTTGCCAACATTTTCTCAATTGGATAGGCATTTTAAGATGGACACAACCACTGGAATTTTTTTATTTGATACTAATAAAAACCAATTCAGCCTCAGGGTTGACACTCTAGTTTACAAAGAATTATGCCAAAGAATGTTAAAAGATAAATTTTTCCTTAACCCTGAAATTTCCGAAAACAATTTCCCGGATAGTAAACTTCATCCCGATATTTTTGAAAACATTCAACCGCTTGATAATATGCCCCGCCTAGTTCCACGAGGGTCTTACCCAATGAGAATCTATAAACCCGACCTTGGGGTAAGATATTCATTATTGATTAAACGACATTGATAAAACAATTCCTGCATATATTGATATTATCAGAAAGCCCCGCAAATAAAAGATAGTGGAAAAATCCTATGAATACATCTTATTTTTCAAGATATTTTATTTGGGAAATGATAATAACCTATAATAATGTCATTAGCCAAAGAATACAGCAACCAAAGTACCTGGCGCAACTGGAATTCCTACCTGAAGGAATTGCGTATCGAAAATAGTGATACTATCTTCGATTTTGGATGCAGCATTGGAACTGTTACAAAATTGTTCGCCCAAAAAGCATCGCAGGTTATTGGCGTTGATAATAATCCGGAACTGTTGCAATTTGCAATAGATTCAAATTATGACAATAATATCTTGTATCAATTGTCAGATCTCGGGTCGATAGAAAATCTTGGTTTGCCAATCGCGGATGGTATTTGGACAAGTTTTACAGCAGCTTATTTCCCTAACTTCACTCCAGTTTTAAACAACTGGCTAACCGTATTAAAACCCAATGGATGGATCGCCATTGTTGAAATGAGTGGATTATATGCACATAAACCATTAAGTAAATTTACCTCTGAGACTTTTACGAAATACTACAAGCGTCAACGGAGGAAAAATATGTATGATTTTGAAATGGGAAGCTGTATAAAAGACTTTTTAATAAATGCTGGACTTTCTGTTGAGTATGAAGAAGATAAACAAGATAAGGAGTTAACATTCTGCGGGCCAGCAGAACCGGAAATATTAAAAGCCTGGGAATGCCGGTTCAACAGAATGTTTAAGTTTCGGGAATATGTGGGGGAAGATGTATTTCGCAAAATCAAGGAAGAGTTTCTGAATTGCTTATCGAATGAAAACCACATCAGCGATACCATTGTTAAATTTATAATTGCAAAAAAATAGTGTGACATTTTCAAACAAAAACTACTCTTTAGATGTGAACAACCTATTCAAAAAAATGAATTGCCTATTTTAATTGGTCAGCAAATGCCCGGCAGGGATAGCCTGGGTTCTCTGAATACAACCATCAGTTTTTAACATTCAACCGGCATGGCACATCATCTGAATCTTAAACCCCTCTTCAAACAACTGTCATATATTCTTCTCCAATAACCTTTCGTGCATTGTAAAAATTGTTAAAATTGCACATGCAAAGGAAACATATAATTATTATCGGAGGCGGACCAGCTGGTTTAATGGCAGCTGACATACTTAGTAATGATCATATTGTAAATATCTTTGACAAAGAGAAAAATGCGGGACAGAAATTTCTAGTTGCTGGTAAAGGTGGGTTTAACCTGACTAATAGTGCACAAGGAGATGAATTAACCAGTAAATACTCCCCTCCTGGGCTCATGAATAATGCATTATCGTGTTTCGATACTTTGGCTCTCAGGCAGTGGTTTTTAGAGATTGGGATTCCTACTTTTATTGGTTCCAGTGGCAGAGTTTTTCCAAACAAAGGAATCCGACCAATTGATGTGCTGAACAAGATAAAAACCAGGCTTATAAATAAGGGCGTTCAGTTTCACCTGCAACACGAATTTATTGGGTTTGATAGTAATAAAAAAATTACTCTTAGGAATCCGGACAAAGAAATTGAGCTTAAAGCCGACTATATACTATTTGCTTTGGGAGGAGCCTCTTGGCCCATTACAGGCTCAGACGGCTCGTGGCGGACGATTTTTGATTCGATGGGTATTGCGACTTCCCCTTTTCAATCGTCAAATTGCGGTGTTAATATTAGCTGGCCGGAAGCTTTCAAAAAGAGCCATGCAGGAAAGCCGATAAAAAATATAAGACTGTTTACCAACGATTCTGAAGCGATGGGCGAAACGCTCATTACTGATTACGGAATGGAAGGCAGCGCTGTTTATCCGCTGGTGCCGTCCATACGAAACATGTTGAACAGTAATGCAAATGCAACTGTGTATATCGATTTTAAACCATCAAATACTCTGAAACAGCTCTTACATAAAACGAAAGGGAAATTTGTTACTACAAAGGATTACGACAAAATATTCAATTTAAATACAGTGCAGCTAGCCTTGATTAAAGCATTTTCCAATAAGGAAAATTTCATTTCGGTTTCGGAGTTCGTTGGTAGCATAAAAAAACTGGCGATACCCACCAACTCACTTCGACCAATTGAAGAAGCTATTTCGACCGTTGGCGGCATAAATCCTGGCGAAGTAAACGATGATTTTTCATTAAAAAAATATCCCTGGATATATACTATTGGCGAAATGCTCAATTGGGATGCTCCTACAGGAGGTTTTCTAATTCAGGGTTGTTTTTCGATGGCAAATTATGCAGCTAAATCCATTTTAGCAAAAGCATATGACCAAGTTTAAGTTTAAACCATAATTCATATATTGTTGGAAGTCATATAGCAGCACAGCTTATAACTATTAAATTTTTAAATGTTATTTCAGATACATATAGGTCTAATAATATCTTGTTGAGATTGATTTAGAATAATTCAATCTTCATTTTTGCGTTAACCAATTGTTGCTGACCTGGACAATTTATTACTGTAAAATTGGTTAAAAAAATGAATTTTCACTTCACACTTCGAAATTCATTGGTGCTTTGGTTAATAACCATACCATGTTGTTTAATTGCACAAGAACATAAATTTATTGGAGGTATATTATTTAACCTGAATGGAATAGAGTTTCAGGGGAATACCGATAAATTCTGGAATACTTCTTCTGAAACAATTGAAATATCGGGCACATTAGGTATTTCTGCCGGTTTATTTGTAAAGCGTGAATTTTCCAAAAACCTTTATTCCACGCTCGAAATGCGATACAGTAATAAAGGCAGTATTTACGAATTTATTAGTCAATTTGGTACGCGGTCGTTCGAAACAATATATCTCAACTACATTGAACTACCAGTTTTGGCCGGATATAAAGTCAGGCTCAATAAAAAAATCTTCTCCTTCGAAGGCGGATTGGCTTTTGGCAAAATGATTTCTTCTACCCTGCATGCAAACCACCTGACAAGCCGATTGGGAACTCCACATGCCGGTGAGTTTCAAACCATCGATATTTCCTGGATTGGTAGTTTAAAATTTCCAATAATACGCAAGTGGAAAGATCATGTGCTGTTTGGGTTAAGGGTATCACGCTCTATAAGACCGATACAGCGGGTTTATAAACTTTATAATTTCAATTACGGAGTCGAACTTAACTACCTTTTTAATTAAACTTGCCCTAAATTTTGAATTAATTGACCCAGGATTCTCTATTTTTCAATAATAATTTTTTCAAACCAAACAGAATTCTTTGTTTTTAAATGTATTAAATATACACCATTGGGCTTATCCGTAAAATTAATTGATAATTGATTATAAGCAGAAGAAACCGAGCGATACAATTCCTTACCCAAAAGATCCGTAATAAAAATTTCAGTGTTTATGCCATCCTTTATTTCAATCTTAATAAATCCATTTGATGGATTGGGAAATATATTAACCATTTTGGAAATACTATTTTGTGAAATAGAATTTGCATTAACACAGGAAACCGTGGCAATCCATCCGGGAGACCTCCAACCAACATCGGAATGAAACTGAAAGGTGAGTTTACCACTTGGATCGGTGGAAGTTATCGTTCCAGGAGAATTGGTTCCACAATACATTCCAATTAAAGGTGAATTTATTGAACCTCCGTTATAAATTTTCAGGTAATCGAAAATACAATTGGAATCAGCTTCAAGGTCAAACATAATGAACTTTACCTTTACCGGAGTATTTGCCGAAGAAGAGGAAATGGTTGTAACATAATCCTTCATGTTTTCATAATTCGAAAATGCACCACCTTTATCATAAAACATTGCCGAACAGGTCGATATATTCTGATTATCCATCAGTATTTGTTGTCCCACAATAAAAGTCCTTGTAAAATAAGTTGAATAGGTTCCATCGGAAATAGTAAATTTCAAATCGATTAGGGTACCAATTGGAGTCTCTGGCCGAATAGTGATTTTATGGGCAACAGTAGCTGTTTGTTGCACTTTTATGATCCCAGCATTTGCAGTTGGTGTATTTATCGAAAGGTACTCTAAGGCTCTTCCTATGGGAGAGCATGTTACTGTTGTATTTCCTGTACTGACCTGACCTCCGTTTCCTGCTAAAACATTAATATATCCTGATTCGCCAGGTTCAAGAAAACCATTGCCATTACTGTCGCCCGATAAATTTTTGAAGGATAGCTGCAAAGCCGGAACAGTGTTGACAACACCCACTTTATATGTCATTGTATTATTTATTACACTTATATTTTTTACCTGAAGCCCACTTGGGTCGCCATTGTAATATTTTGAGCCTGGAACAGAAGTGGCACTGAATTCATTGTTAAAACCATCATGAAAACATGCTTGCTTATGATCTTCTATATTGTTATTGGCATGTTCCAGATATATCTGGTGATGTTTGGACTGATTATCGCCTGCCTCATCAACATGCCAAATTGTAAGACCTTCATCATTTATTGCTGCACTCCGTCCTGTTTTTTTTCGACTTTCAATAAGGAAGAATTCTTCGCTATTGTTTATCTGGTATTTATAGCAGGTTAAGGAATTGGCAACATCCGAAATGAGGCCATTAAAATTGGTTATATCTACCACTTTTCCCCACCCGGCATTGGTTCTGAAAAGGGGATTTGGAGGAACAGGATTAAACTCATCCCCATAATAACACATCAGGTCGAAAGTGCCAATTCCATCAGGGCCATTGGTGGTTGTATATTTATAGGTGTCAGGCCATTTTGCAAGCATATGACCATTTTCATGAGCTGCCGTGGCTAAAAAAAGCGGAGCATTAGCAGGAGAACAATTATACGCTCCGGAATGCACCCCATCAGCAGAAAAATCAGGATAATACCCCTGATGCCACCAAAGTCCCTGGGACCAATCTTTAGGGGTACCGGTATACATCAGGTTAATGGCAACGATACTACCATCGGGATTAACTGACAGGGTAGAAAAATCAAAACCTTCCGTATTCAGCTTATTTAGTGCCCACCCAAGAATTTTTGGTACGCCTTCCGATTGAGGCATTTTATCATACTCTTTAAAAGTAAGGGGTGCCCGGTAATATCCAAATACAACATTTTGATAATCAACTAATCCTCCTGAAATGTCTGCGTAGTATTTCCGAAGAGAGCCATTATTTCCATAGTTGTTATAATCCAGTTTATTGCAAAAATCGTTAAATTCCGAAATAGGCACAGTGCTAGGCTCATCCGAAAAATCGACCACAATGCATAACCCATTTATTTGACCCGAAATCGATGAGGGACTTTGCACACTAGTATTTTCCGAAGGTAAATTCTTATTTAGTAAACGTTTTTTGTCAGAAGTTTCCTTCTCTCTCCATTTATCAGGAATGTCAATATGCATTGGGATAGCCAGATTGCTTTTTAATGAAGAACTAACCCCGAGCTTTCCATAGTATATATTTCCAGAAGAAATCAATTCTGAACTGTCAGCCGAAAGCACTGCGTAGCAAATCCACTGGGTCGTTTTATCCCGAATCAGGGTGTAATTATTTAACCCCTCGGCACGAATATAATATTCATCACCATATAACTTCACATCTACAAAAGTACCATCGGGCTGCTTAAATTTCATTATTTTCCCAAAATAAGGAACCGAAGCTAGTTTTAAGGAAAGTAAGAGCAGAAAAATTGTAAGTGTCGATTTCATGCAAAAAAAATTAAAAGCATTTAACCACAATTCAATTGATAAAATCAGATAGCAAATATTAGCAGACGATATACATTTTGTTGACAGGGCAGTTCAAAAAATTCCAAAATCAAAAATACAATTTGATATCAAAAATCACAAAAAATAACCGTACTATGTTTTAGTATTCCATCTATAAATCAATGCACTGTAAATAACAGGTAACTCATACAAATAATACCAACAACCGTATTTTTCTAGTGTCACCCGTCTTTTCTCCTTGCATTTTGTTTTAAAACAACTTACTTTTATTTGCAGAACAAGGAGCTAACTATCATTTTGGAATGAACCAACTGGCGATATATCAAAAACAAACAAGCTGGATATAGCACGATATAAAATATATGAACAGGTTTTGTTGGTCGGGGATTAGTAGTGAAGAGCGAATAAAAGCAATGAGCGATATATCGGCAATAGTGGGCAAACATGCAACTGTATTACATTTTCAGCGGTTTTCGGACTTATCCCTGGGCCTCTCGCTTGAGATGGAAGAATGCAGGGTATATGAGCTGCAGTGCGATTTGAAAAATATAATGCATATGGATGGCGCAGTTGCGAATTTGACTGATTCAAAAAAGGATTGCATGGTGCTTTTAGATATTACTTTTACAAAAGGAACCGGAGATTTAGAGATTGAAGTGCCTGATATTATAGAATAGGTTAAAAACAATGGATCAAGCACCGGAAGTAGAGTTTTATTATATTTTACATTATCAAAAATTAATAGTGACATTGTCGGCAACAGATCGATTAACGAAAGAAATAGATACCATTAAAATATGAATAGTATCGGTACTACCTTTCAAATTGCTGAGATGGTAAAGCTTTATAGTTTATTCCATATCATAAAAACCAAGGGACCTCTACCCTGCTGTATTACTCAGCAAATAGCCAATATGCTATGATAGAGACCCTGCTAACCTCACTGGCTGTATTACTGCGGATTCTTTCCAATCCATTTGCAAACGTTTTTCAAAAACAACTCACTGCAAAGAATAACCACCCATTATTGGTAAATTTCCTGACCTATTTGTTGTTGTCCGTCTTTTGTATGTTTCTGGTGATTGGTGTACAATGGCAGGAATTATCCCGGCAATTCTGGATTTATTCTGTTTGGGGAGGAACTGCCGGAGCATTGGGAAACGGTTTTTTGGTAAAGGCATTGCAAAAAGGGGATCTTTCGGTACTTGGCCCTATCAATTCGTATAAATCGGTGGTGGGTATTATCGTTGCCATTTTTTTACTGGGCGAAATACCAAATTTCTGGGGACTTATTGGTGTAGTGTTCATCATTTATGGAAGCTATTTTGTTTTGGATACCACTCCCGAAAAGTTTACCTGGGCATTACTTAGGAAAAAGGAAATACAGTATCGCTTATGGGCAATGATTCTCACCGCAATCGAAGCTGTATTTATCAAGAAGGTAATACTCGTTTCTTCTGCTACATTGGCTTTTGTAAGTTGGTGCTGGTTTGGTGCACTTTTTTCGTTATTACTCTTGTTTATTTATCGGTTAGATTTAATAAAGGAGTTAAGGAAAGTAACCCTATCCCATATACTTAAATATGCCCTGCTTGTTGTCTGCATCGGAACCATGCAGTATGCTACTAATTATACCTTTGGTCATATGCCTGTAGGATACGCACTATCACTCTTTCAACTATCGACCATCGTAAGCGTTCTGCTTGGACATAGGCTTTTTAAAGAACAGGAAATCCGCAAAAAATTAATCGGCACCGCTATAATGATAGCTGGGTCTGTTGTAATTATACTTTTCAAAGATTATTAAACCTAAATAAAAACTTATGAAAAAGATCCTCATTCGAATTTTACTGGGAATTGGAATAATTCTACTTGCATTCGTGCTTTTCTTTGTTGGATATGGTATAAAAGCCAAATCGGAGATTAAAAAAATGAGTCCGGCGGAAACAAAGGAAATAGTTGCTGGCATATTTGCCATTAAGGATTCATTTTCAAACCTATACCTGGTAAAAGATGGTGAATCCTATATTGCTATTGATGCGGGAAATAATTTGGATACAGTTGCCAATGAGCTAAAAAAACTAACCATCGACCCCGAAAAGGTAATTGCAGTATTACTAACCCATACGGATGGTGACCATGTGGCAGCGCTCAAATTATTCAAAAATGCCACAGTCTATCTTTCGAGGCAGGAAGAGCAACTACTTATTGGCAGAAAATATCGATTCCTGTTTTTTGGAAATAAAATTGATGCGAAAGAATATTCGCTGCTGGATGATCAGCAAATCATAACAATTGGTACTACTCAAATCAAAGGGATTTTAACAACGGGACATACCTTCGGTTCCATGTGTTACTTAATAAACAATAAGTATTTATTTACAGGTGATGCATTAAGTTTGAAAGCTGGTAAGATTGAACCGTTTAATGATTTTTTTAATACCGATACAAAAACCGCAATTCAATCGATGGCCAAAATAACCAACATTCCTGATGCTGAATATATATTTACGGCACATTATGGCTACAGCAATGATTATAAATAGATTTGCGGAAAACTGTTTTGAAGCGATTGGTCTCTCATTTGACTGCCTGGTTTCATTGAAACTGGAATATTTTGATTTCCGCATTCCTTAAATAATGATACCTTTATTTTTATTTTAAAGGGTAAAGCACTAACTATTATTTCAACTCTACTAACTCTAAAATCATGATAAGATCATTTGTTTTTACCCTATCAGTTTGCCTTTTGCTTCTGGTAGCTTGTCAGGAGAAAAAAAGCAGCGTAACAGTTCCGTTTAAACTCGATCACAACCGAATGATTGTTGAAGGAGAAATGCAACGAAAAGACAGCTCCTGGCGGAAAGTTCGAATTTGGGTTGATAATGGCAGCGCCCGTTTTTTTATCAGCAGTTCGCTGGCAAAAGATTTAGGTATTTCCACAGATAAATCCAATAATGGAAGCGAGACAGAAAATAATTCTGATAACGCATCGAATATTGGTCTACGAATTGGCGAAATGAGGCTTAATACTGCGAATATTTTTCCTACCATAACTACAGAGCCTTATTGGATTTACAATGCTTTGCACATCGATGCAAACCTGCCAGCTACTATTCTAAAAAAATACCAGGTGGTTTTTGATTATCCCAAGCAGCAATTTACCATTGGTGCGCCTGGTAGTATTGTACATCAAGGTGTAAAATCCATGGCCGCGATCCATCCCGAAACCGGAGTCATTGAAATGTTTGCGATTATTGGAACAGATAGTCTTACCTTTGCTATCGATATAGGTGCATCCTATTCGTATACTTCCGATAGTATTATAAATCATTTTATTAATCAAGCCCCTCTTTTACCAAGTGTACTTGGCACCTCCGGGTATGCAAATATGTGGGGCTGGTGGCCTCCCAACGAGAATGATTTTATAGTTACCCGGTTCCCCTTAATCAAATTAGGAAGTGTGCAGCTCGATAATGTTGGTATGGTTGGCGTTCCTCCAAATCCATCAGCATCAGGAAAATCATTGGGAGAATGGTATTCACAAAAAACTATTTGGCCTGTAGTTGGTTTTTTAGGTGCAAATGCTTTAAAATCCTTTCGGGTTGAATTCGATTACCCCAATAGTACAATTTATTTTGAGAAGGGATCTTTAAATCATTTCAATGATATGGATATTGTTGGTCTTGCCATTTCTCCCGAACGCGATAGCAGCTATACCATTATCGGAATAGTGAAAAAAGATAACATATCAGTGGTGGAAGGAATAAATACCGGTGACAAGCTAATTCAGGTTGACAGCTTGCAGGTTAAGGGCAATTCGATGGGTGTTGTAATGGATGCACTTAGGGGAAATCCCGGTGAACCCCGTAAATTAGTAATTGAAAGAAAGGGCAAAATAATAAAAGTGGAGTCGAAAATTCAACGATTGCTTTAATTCTCGATAATTTTGTATTTCGAGAGCCAGCAAACATAAAAAAGTGTATGCTGGTTCTTTGTGTATTGGTGAAATATTTGCCAAATATAAAAATACAATAAGCTTGACAAAATTTAATTAGCGCCAACAATTAAAACCCGATTAAAAATCGTCATTTACCTATCCTTTTTACAATCTGTATTATAGATGATTAAAGTAGATTAAATGTGTTATTGTGATATTTATTCTAATTTATGTTACTATATTTGTATTATATACTATAAATCGTATATTTGTGTCCGAAAAGTAATTTATATTTTTATGAAAAATGCCAAACCATCAAAAGCCGAAATCATTCTCGCTGCTGCAAAGGAATTATTTTGGAAGCATGGATTCAAAAGGGTCTCCATCGAAGAAATATGTGCAAAAGCTGTTATCAGTAAAATGACTTTTTACAGATTCTATTCAAACAAAACGGAACTTGCCAAAGCAGTATTTGACGGCGCTGTTAAGGAGGGGAATGACAACTTTAAACAAATCTTAAATTCCTCGGTTTCTCCAGATGAAAAGATAAAAAAAATAATATTGTTAAAGTTCGAAGGCACGAACAATATTAGCCAGGAATTTTTGATGGATTTTTATTCGAGCAAGGAACCTGAATTGAATAATTATGTCATTCAAAAAACAGAGGAAGTATGGCAAAATGTTATTCAGGATTTTAGGTTAGCACAGCAGCAAGGGATTTTTCGTAACGATTTTAAACCCGAAATTATTCTTTACATGGCGCAGCGAGTTATCGAAATTTTAAATGACCCTAAGGTTTTAAAATTATATGATAATCCGCAGGATATCATCATGGAAGTGGCTAATTTGTTTATGTATGGAATAGCACCTCATAAATAATTGAAATGAACCGTTTTAGTTGTGCATTACTATTACTAATCATGTGGAGCAAGTTCAACACCACGGTAGCACAGGATACATTAAATTCCAGGCGTGATACGCTGGTATTTTTTGGACAGCTTTCGTCATGGGGACAATCAAACTTCAACCATTCGCCCCATGCACAACTTGGAGGACGCTATATTCCCTCGATCAACTATTCCATAAAATTTCAAAACAATAAACAAATCGATTTTGAAGGAGCTGCCAATATTGTTGGCTCCATTGCTTCGCTCCCATTCGATACCATAAATACCGATGGAAGCATTAATCCATATCGTTTATGGGTGCGTTATTCTTCCCGCCAGTTTGAGTTGCGTTTCGGTTTACAAAAAATTAATTTCGGTTCGGCATCTATGCTACGCCCATTGATGTGGTTCGACCAGATAGATCCGCGTGATCCGTTAAAACTTACCAATGGTGTTTGGGGAATGTTGGGCCGCTACTACTTTTTAAACAATGCCAATCTCTGGCTTTGGGGGTTATATGGAAATAATAATGCACGTCCATGGGATATTGGAAAAACAAGCCGAAATGTTCCTGAATTTGGTGGCAGGTATCAGCATCCGGTGTCCAAAGGAGAAATGGCGCTATCGTATCATTTCAGGGAAGTTGATTCCCGTAACCTGGGAAATGCAATCCCTTCTTTTACCAAAATTTCCGAAAACAGAATTGGGATAGATGGGCGCTTTGATACGAAGGCTGGTTTGTGGTTTGAAGGTACCTGGATAAATAAAGGTAAAAACATTGGTTCCCTTACTAATCAAGAGATATTCAACGTGGGAACGGATTACACTTTTGGCATTGGAAATGGTATTAATGTCGTTTTTGAGCAATTATTTTTCTCGAGCGACGAAAGTCCTTTTGCCTTTAAAAACAACATCCTGTTTTCGGGTCTTTCGCTCAATTACCCCATGGGTATTGTTGATAATATAAGTACAATTGTTTACTACGACTGGAAAAACAGGGATGTTTATAATTTCGTCAATTGGAATCACAGATTTCAACATCTCACATTTTATCTCATGGCATACTGGAATCCCGATAAATACAGCTTACCACAACAGGGGAATACTGGTAGTGCATTTGCCGGTCCCGGTTTTCAAATCATGTTTGTGTTTAACCATTAAAAAATAGTGTATGGAAAATCGTTCGCTAATTTCAATTTCCAACCTCTCCAAACGTTTTAAAGTTGGAAATGGCGAGTTTTTAGCCTTAAAAAATATTAACCTTTCCATTGCCGAAGGGGAGTTTACAGGACTAGTGGGACCAAGTGGTTCTGGTAAAACAACACTCCTAAATATTATTGGGTCACTCGACATTCCATCCGATGGAACTGCCGAAGTTCTCGGCAAATCCATTTCAACCCTCTCTCATAAACAGGCCGCTATGCTGCGAAATTTAAACATTGGCTTTATTTTTCAAACCTATAACTTGTTGCCGGTTTATACGGTTTTTGAAAATGTTGAATTTGCTCTTTTGCTCCAGAAAAAAACATTTGCAGAAAGGAAAATAGCTGTTATGGAGGCATTGGATTGGGTTGGCTTAACCGATAAAGTGAAATCAAAACCTTCGCAACTTTCAGGAGGGGAATGCCAAAGGGTTGCTATCGCCAGGGCAATGGTGAAACGCCCCCAAATTGTGCTTGCCGACGAGCCATCCGCAAACCTCGATGCAAAAAACTCCCATCATATTGTTCAAACCATGAAACGATTGAACAAAGAACTAAAAACAACTTTCATTTTTGCCACGCACGATGAAAAGGTAATGCAATATCTCGACCGTATTATTTCATTAAAAGATGGTGAGATTGAAAAAGATGAATTTGTTAATCATGCTAAAAACGAATAGTCATGGTAGCATTTAAACTGGCTTTCCGGAATTTATTCGGCGCAGGGCTGAGAACCTGGCTGAATGTTTCTGTCTTGTCTTTTGCCTTTGTTGTCATAATATTTTACAACGGATATTTAGACGGATGGAATAAACAAGCGTACATCGATACCAAAGATTGGGAAATTGGCAATGGACAACTCTGGCATCCCACCTACGATCCTTATGATCATTACAGCTTACAGGATGCCCATGCCCCGGTTTCAGGTAACATCCAAAAATTAATTTCTTCTGATCAGCTAACCCCTGTTTTAATTACGCAAGCTACAATTTTCCCCCAGGGACGCATGCAAAATATTCTGCTGAAGGGAATTTCCCCTGCCCAGCAAATTATAAAAATACCTTCCAAATCGTTGGATACTGCAGGTTCTATTATTCCGGCGGTTATAGGAAAACGCATGGCATTTGCTGCTAAACTAAAAAAAGGGGACAATGTCCTTTTACGTTGGCGCGATAAAAATGGAACCTTTGATGCAAAAGAGATACAAGTAGTGGATGTATTTTCTTCAAATGTCTCCACCATCGACAATGGAAACATCTGGATACCAATATCGCAGCTTCAGCAAATGACAGGTTTTGAAAACGAAGCAACTTTATTTGTAGTTGACAAAACATATACTGCTGGTAATATTGATCTCTGGATATATAAAGACACTCATTTTCTTTTGAAAGAAATTGACGATATTATTGAATCCAAAAAAGCAGGATCGGTATTAATATATGGCTTGTTATTGATTATTGCATTGCTGGCCATATTTGATACGCAGGTTTTATCAATTTTCAGGCGGCAGAAAGAAATTGGAACCTATATTGCCCTGGGGATGACCCGCTGGAAAGTAATTTGGATATTTACCATAGAAGGAAGTGCCCATAGCATTTTAGCAATTCTGCTCGGCTCTCTTTATGGAATACCTATTTTAGGTTACCTGCAAATCAAAGGCATTCCATTGCCTAAAACAATGGATTCATATGGCATTACAATAGGAGACAGGATTTTCCCTTCATTTAGCATAGGACTGATACTATCAACTATTTTGCTGGTTGTTATTTCTGCAACAATAGTGAGCTATTTTCCTACCCGAAGAATATCGAAATTAAATCCAACAGACGCTTTAAAAGGCAAAATATCATGATAAAATTTTTATTTAAAGGAGTCATCCGCGATAGAGGTAGAAGTGTTTTACCCATTATTGTGGTTAGCATTGGCGCAATGTTTACGGTAATCCTTCATTGTTGGATAAATGGCATCATGGTCGAATCCCTTACGATGAATGCTAATTTTAACAACGGGCATGTGAAAATAAACACTCGAGCCTATGCAAAAGAAGCCAGTCAAATGCCTATTGATTTGGCTATTATAGGTGTAAATAAACTCACAAAAGAGTTGAAGCTATCAAATCCTGATTTTGATTGGGTACATCGAACACGATTCGGAGCTTTAATCGATTTTCCTGATTCTATAGGCGAAACCCGGGCGCAAGGGCCTGTGACCGGGTGGGCTATCGATTTGTTTTCTTCCGGATCAAATGAGGCAGACCGGTTTAATATTTCAGAAGCGCTGGTTTCGGGGAAAATTCCGGCCAAGTCCTCTGAAGCATTACTATCCATTGATTTAGCCCAAAAATTCAACATCAAACCTGGCGAAGAATTTACGTTGTTTGGGACAAGTATGGACGGAAGCATGGTATTCCGCAACTTTAGTGTATCTGGCATAGTTCGTTTTGGCTCAAGTGCAATCGATCGGGGAGCCATTATCATAGATATTTCCGATGCCCAATTAGCCTTGCAAATGGAGGATGCTGCCAGTGAAATACTTGGCTTTTTTAACACCGGAAAATATAATGATGAAATTGCCAATAATATTGCTGCTTCTTTCAATAAAAAGTATGCCTCTTCGATGGATGAATTTGCCCCTGAAATGATCACTTTTAAGCAGCAGGAAGGAATGGCCGATTTATTGAATATCTCAGAAACGATGAGCAGTATCTTTATTTTTGTATTTGTTTTTGCAATGTCAGTGGTTTTATGGAATGCCGGTTTATTAGGGAGCTTGCGTCGCTTCAATGAATTTGGCGTACGGCTGGCTTTGGGTGAAGGCAAAAACCATATTTATAAAACAATTATTTTTGAAGGAGTTTTTGTTGGATTAATTGGTACAATGATAGGCACTGCTATTGGATTATTATTTTCGTATATTTTACAGGAAAAAGGATTGGATATTAGCGGAATGATGAAAAACTCTACCTTGATGATGCCGGCTGTTGCCAGAGCTTCAATAACACCCTCCGCCATTTATATTGGGTTTATTCCAGGGGTATTATCCATGGTGCTGGGCAGTGCCCTGGCGGGAATAAGAATCTATAAACGAAAAACTGCGAGTTTGTTTAAGGAACTAGAAGTTTAAATTATCAGACTACCTGACAAATTTGAAAAAGTCAACAAGAATGCTTTCGAGGTATAAAAGATGCCATTATTAATAATAACATATGATCGTCTAAAAATCATAAAAATCGTAAATATGAAAATAAGCTTGGTTCTCGTCATAACATTGTTGTCCTTTAATTTATTGGGCCAATCAGCAATTAAGGTTTTAGAAAAAGTGGACAAAAATATGTCTTCTAAAAACCGGATTCTTGAATCAACCATGACTATTAATGGAAAGCGAAATAGTCGCATTGTTGTATCTAAATCATGGGCAGAAGGCACCAAAAAGTCCTTTACCGAATACCTTTCTCCAGCAAGCGAAAAGGGAACGAAGATGCTTAAACTGGAAGGTCAGTTATGGATTTATTCGCCCTCTACCGATCGTACCATTCAAATTTCGGGGAATATGCTAAGGCAATCGGTAATGGGTTCCGACTTATCGTACGAAGATATGATGGACGATAGAAAGTTGCAGGATTTATACATGGAGAAACTTATTGACCGGGAAATTATTGAAGGGCGAAATACATGGGTTATTCAACTTACTGCCAAAGTGGAAAATGTCGCCTATCATTCACAAAAAATGTGGGTGGATACAGCACGTTATGTTCCACTTAAGCAGGAACTCTATGCCAAAAGCGGCCAGTTACTTAAAAAGATGGAATTTAAAGATATTAAGAATGCTCAGGGTCGTTGGTTCCCTTATACAACCACTTACAAAGACATGCTAAAAGATGGAAAGGGCACTGAGTTCAAAATCACCAGTATCCTTTTTGACCAATCCATTCCGGAATATATTTTCACGAAAGCCGCGTTGAAGCAATAATGTAAAGTCCGTATTTGAAGAGAAAGATCCATTATAATTAATCCTCCAACTAAAATCATAGAAATGCAACCAAGAATTGAAACGTTAACTGAAAAGAAACTAATTGGGAAGCGAGTTAACATGTCTTTTACCGAAAACAAAACTGGGGAGTTATGGCGGAGTTTTATGCCCCGGCGGAGGGAGATTAAAAATACCGTCGGTTTGGAACTATATTCAATCGAAGTATACAAGCCGTTCTATTTTGACAATTTCAATCCTGCAGCAGAATTTGATAAATGGGCCGCTGTAGAAGTTACTGATTTTAATTCCATTCCTGAGGAGATGGAAACCCTTACCATGCCCATTGGACTTTATGCGGTTTTCATCCACAAAGGTCCAGCCAGTGCCGGACCAGAAACATACCGTTATATTTTGGGTACCTGGTTACCAAACTCCGATTTTATATTAGACACCAGGCCTCATTTTGCAGTAATGGGAGAAAAATATAAAAATGAAGATCCCGATTCGGAAGAAGAATTTTGGATTCCGATCAAGCGGAAATAGTATAGGTCGTCGCCCCATTGCTTATACTTTATACTTTGAATACCCTCAGCTTTCAGCTATCAATTGCAAACCTATTAAAACATCAAATAAACGGTAGTTCCTTTTTCAGATTCCGATTCAAGATGAATGCTTCCTTTATGCAAACGCATAACCTGTCTCGCGAAGCTTAGGCCAATACCGGACCCATTCTCTTTCGTAGTAAAAAATGGGACAAATACTTTGTCCATATCGTCCGCCAAAATACCATCCCCATTATCGGTTATACTGATAAAAGTCCGGTTGCTTTCGTTTATTCCCGCAGAAATAATTATCTCCTTATCCGAACGGTTGCCTATCGCTTCCATGGCATTCTTCAACAGGTTAATCAGCGATTGGAATAAAAGTTTTTCATCAGCCAGAATAGTTAAGTCTTTTATCAGGAGTATGTAATTCGCTTTTATATCTTTCCCGGTTAGTTCCGGACGAAACAACCGAAGCAGTTTCTCTATAATCTCATCAATCCCAATAATTATAAACTGGGGAAGTGGCATGCGGGTAAGCGAACGGAATTTTTCCACAAATTCCAAAACACCGGTGCCGCGTTCTTCGATCATTTCCAATCCGGTTATTAATTCCGCGAGCATTTCCTGATCAATATCTTTAATATCAACTATTTCATTCCCTGTTCGTAACTGCCGAATGAGCGCCTGTGCCAGCGTATTTACCGGGGTTATGGAATTCATAATCTCGTGCGTTAAAACCCTGATCAGCTTTTGCCACGAATCCAATTCCTGCTCTTCAAGTTCGCTATGAATATCCTGAAACGAAACCAGTTTCATATCAATGGTGCCAATGCGAAATTCGCCACACCGAAACGAAAGGTTGTTTACCTTGTTTCCCTGATTAATCCGAAATAAGGCATGCTGTCCTCCCCGAAGTGACAATACAAAATCGCCCAAACCTTCGTAAATGCTATTTAGATCCCTTAGTTGGGAGATACTTCTGTATCCTAGCATTTTCAAAGCTGTTTCGTTGCAAAGTTCTACTTTCCCAGTGGAATAAAATGTTATTACCCCCACGTCCAGATTCGATACGACATAGTTGAGATAATGAAATTGCTTTTCTTTTTCCAGATTGGCTTTTGCCACAATTGCCTGTATTTCGGTAAGAATATTGGTAAGGTCTCTGAAAGACGAACCTTCCTGGTTTAGATTCAGACGAAATGATAAATTCTGTTCCCTTAAATTTATAAGGAACCTGGATAAATAGAGGTTAGTTTTGTTTTGATAATGCACCAATTCCCAAACCTGCACCAATATGATACCGGCCAGGAGCAACATGGTATAAAACCTGCTGGTATTCATTAGTACCCAGCAAAATATAAAAATGGTGCCAGTAAGAAAGATTACCCGAAGCCAAATACCCAGATAAAATCTATTATAAACCATATTTTTCGATTTTGCTGTACAATGTTTTTCGGGTAATTCCTAATTCCTTGGCTGCAAGAGTCAGATTTCCTCTACTCTTACTTAAAGCTTTCTCTACTGTAATCCGCTCCATTTCTTCGAGATTCAGTGAATCGGACAACTTTAATTCTGTTTTAGCAGATTCAAATAAAAAATCGCTGTCTTTCAGGTTTTGGTTATCGGTTAAAATCAATGCCCGCTCAATGGCATGCTGAAGTTCACGCACATTCCCCGGCCATGAATATTTTTTTAATTTATCGGCAGCTGATGCAGTTAGTTTAATGCCTGGTTTGTTGTATTTACGGCTATATAACTGCAAAAAGTGTTCTGCCAGCAATAAAATATCCTCAAGCCGATCCCTTAAAGGAGGAAGTGTAATTTGGATGGTATTGATACGGTAAAGCAAATCTTCCCGAAAAACCCCGTCGCCAACCAATTGCTTTAAATCTTTGTTGGTGGCCGAGATAAGCCGTATATCCAGATTTACCGGTTGATTGGATCCCAACCGGTTTACAGTTCTGTTTTGAAGGGTTGTAAGAATTTTTCCCTGAAGCGACATGGTCAGGTTTCCAATCTCGTCCAGAAACAATGTTCCGCCATTGGCAGATTCAAATCGGCCTGCCCTCTCCTCTTTGGCATCGGTAAAAGCTCCTTTTGCATGGCCAAACAACTCTCCTTCAAAAAGCGATTCACTTAAGGAAGCGAGGTCCACTCCTATAAAGATCCCCTTATTTCGCAACGATTTACGATGTATTTCCCTTGCAACCAACTCTTTTCCCGTTCCATTTTCGCCAACAATCAATACATTCGCATCAGTGGCCGCAACTTTATCAATGGTTTGAAAGAGGTTGATCATGGCAGGAGATTGTCCCAGTATATTCAGGAACGGCTTTGCTGCATCTTCTCCTAATATTTTCTGTTTCTGTTTTAATTGATTTACTTCCAAACGCGATTGCCGGTATTTAAGTCCGGCATACAGCGTGGATATCAGTTTTTCGAGGTTCCAGGGTTTAAGGACAAAATCGATTGCCCCGAGACGTATAGCTTTGACAGCTAATTCCACATCGCCATAAGCGGTTATCATAATAACTGCCATATCGCTATCAATTGCAAGAATTTCCTTCAACCAGAATAAACCTTCGTTCCCTGTATTTTTTCCTGCCTGAAAGTTCATGTCCAACAGCACAACGTCATAAAACTGTTCCCGTAAAGCAGTTGGCAACTGATTAGGAGAACGGATGCCGTCCACTTGTTCAAATTCAATTTTCAGAGAATAGCGAAGCGACTTTAGCAACCCCTCATTATCGTCGACTATAAGGATTTTACCGATTTTTTTATGCATGAGGATATTGATTTAGAGAAGTAAAAATAAATAAATTGAGATTACTGGAATCAAAATGTATACTAAATAAACGCTCATTGTATAGAAAGTAAACAATCATTCCATTTTATTTCAATATATGGAACATCTATTCTGTTGATTTGCATTGATATAATTATATTGGCATTGCACTTGAAAGACTTAAAAAACTCAAATTCAATGATACGGACCTATTTTAACATCGCTTTTCGAATAATACGGCGCAACTGGTCGTTTACCCTCATCAATATTTCGGGGATAGCCATTGGTATAGCAACCTTTGTTTTAATAATGCTCTGGGTAACCGACGAATTAAATTATGACAAGTTTAACACCAACTATAAAAACCTTTATAGGGTGGTCGAAAACCAATTTTATGCCGGAGGGGAAGTGTTTCCGGTAGCAGTAACTCCCGCACCTCTCTCTGCCAAAATAAAGGAAGAGTACCCGGAAGTTAAAAAATCCAGCCGGTTTGCTTCCAATTGGTACACGGTTAAGCAAGGGGATAAATTAATTACCGAAGAATTTTCGCTTGTCGATCCCGACTTTCTCAACATGTTTTCGGTGGAATTGATTAAGGGAGACAAAGCAAAAATTTTGACAGATCCGCAATCTGTAATCTTTACAGAAGCACTTGCCTCTAAATACTTCGGAAAAGAAGATGCGCTAGGGAAAACAATTACGATAGATAAAAAGGAATTCGTGGTAACGGGAATTATGAAAGAATTTCCAAAGAATTCACATTACCAGGTAAAATCTATTATTCCGTTCCTCTATTTAAAATCGGTCGGAGAAAACCTCGAAGAGTGGGGCAATAATTCTTACTGGACCTACATTCTTCTGGCTCAGAATACAGCTATTAAATCTTTCAACAAAAAAATCAAGGATTTGATCACCCGAAACAACAAAGGAGGAGGGAAAACAGATATATATGCACAGCATATTGGGGAAATACATTTATTCTCCTCTGGTAAGTTTACCGCAGAAATTGGATCTCAGGGTGACATACGATATGTCAGGACACTTTCACTTGTAGCTATTTTCATCTTGCTTATTGCTTGTATAAACTTTATGAATCTGTCGACCGCTCAATCTGTAAAGCGGGCCAGGGAAGTTGGAATGCGAAAAATAACAGGTGCAAGACGAAGCCGACTCATCCTCCAGTTTTTGGCAGAATCTGTTTTAATGGTGCTTTTAGCCGACATTATTGCTATGGTGATTGTTGAATCGCTATTACCTATGTTCAATAACTTAACGGCGAAAGAGCTAGCTATTGATTACTTTTCTTACAACCATTTGAAAAGTACCCTGGGAATTGTATTAATAACCGGAATTGTGGCGGGGAGTTATCCGGCATTCTTTTTATCTTCTTTTAATCCTTTAAAAGTTTTAAAAGGTACTTTTCGGTCCGGTAAAGGCGCCGCTATATTTCGCAAAGTATTAGTGACGGGCCAGTTTGCTATTTCAATCATTTTAATAATTGGTACGCTGGTTATAGCCTCGCAATTACACTATATCCAAAGCAAGAAATTGGGGTATGACCGCGAAAACCTGGTTTACTTTTATTACGGAAATGAAATTAAATCGCATATGCAGGCTTTTAAACAGGAACTTCTGGCAGAACCTGGCATCCAAGCGGTTTCATCGTCCAATCAGGTTCCCACTTACATTGGGAATTCAACCGCTGGTTGGAATTGGGAAGGAAAAAGCAGCACCGAAAACGTGCTGATGCACATGGTAATGGTGGACGAAGATTATCAAAAAGCATTAAGATTAACAATGGCTGAAGGTAGATTTTATACATCCGAAATGATGAACGACACTACTTCGGTAGTAATTAACCAAACTGCTGCCCGTATTATCAGCGAAAAGGAATCTGCCGTTGGAAAGTTTATAACGTATGGACCTTATCGGCTGAACATTATTGGAGTCGTAAACGATTTTCACTTTAAATCGGTTCACCGGAAGATAGAACCTTTAATTTTAGTTTTCCTTCCTAAGGAATGCTATGTTTCGTTTGTAAGAATTGGTCCCGGCAATCAGGAACACTATTTGAAACATATTGAAAAGGTTTATAAAAAATACTCCACAGAACAACCCTATTTTGCCCGATTTTTAGATACCGAATTGAATAACCTCTATACTGCTGAGAAACGGATGAGTGTTATATTTAAATATTTTGCTGTCCTTGCCATCTTTATATCCTGCTTGGGACTTTTTGGTTTATCGCTTTACACTGCCGAGCAGAAAACTAAGGAAATTGGAATTCGGAAAACCATGGGCGCATCCGTTCAATCAATCGTGTGGCTATTTTTAAAACAATATTTTCGCTGGGTGGCAGTTGCTACAGTTATAGCTATGCCTATAGCCTGGTACACAATGGAAATGTGGCTTAATAATTTTGCGTACAGGATAAGCTTAAAACCAACGGAATTTATTGTGGCTGCAGCATTAGCCTTCTTCATAGCCATGCTAACAGTAAGTTATCAGGCATTTAAAGCGGCTAGTCAAAACCCGGTTATGTCGATAAAGTATGAATAGAAATTCGGATTATTTTAGCACTTAATTTCTCCTTCTTCCGGTTCCATCTGTTTGAAAAAACGAAATAATATCTTTTAATTGTTCTGCCTGACTGGAGAGATTATCGGCATTTCCCGACATAAGTTCCGCAGATGTTGCATTTTGCTGTGTAACCGAATTCAACTGCTGTATTGCATTATTTACCTGCATTGCGCCATTATTTTGTTCCATACTCGACGATGCAATTTCCTGAACTAAGCTGGTTGTTTTTTCGATATCCGGAATAATTTTGAACATTAGATTTCCGGATTCCTCAGTTGCTTTTACGCTCTGCTTGGCCAGCCGAACAATTTCTTCGGCAGCTACCTTGCTTCGCTCAGCCAGTTTTCTCACCTCTGCAGCCACCACAGCAAATCCTCTGCCGTGTTCGCCTGCTCTTGCAGCCTCCACAGCAGCATTAAGCGCCAAAATATTTGTTTGAAATGCAATATCGTTTATAATGCTTATTTTATCTGAAATTGCGTGAACCGAATCCAAACTTTCTCTGGCAGCTTTACTCACTAAATTTATTCCTTCAGAGACTTTTATAGCAATAGTTTCCGTCTGTTTTGCGGCAGTAGTGTTATTGTCAATATTCGCAGCCATCTCTTCCATGGTAGAGGATACTTCTTCAACCGACGAAGCTTGCTCGTTGGCAGCTTCCGAAAGTCGCCCGGAGGTAGTATTTAGTTCACCACTTGATTTTGCTAGGTTATCAGCGCTTTTCTTTACTTCTTCCACAACACTGCTAATGTTTTCAACCATTTTTTTTAAAGAAGCATTTAATACTCCCAACTCATAATTTGCATTTGAATCTTTCATGGATATTTGCAGTTCGCCCTCCGACACCCGCTTCACATCTTCAATCATTCGCGAAAGGGGCATTTTAAGAATCTTATTGAGGTATATGTATACGCCAGTTCCTACTGCAAAACATAAAGGGGTGGCCCAAAAAAGACTAGACAAGCCAATAGTCCCCACTAAATAATATATAAAGCAGCAAAATAAGGTAAAACTAACTGTCCAAATACCTACCGATAACATAATGGATTTCCCGAATATTGCCCGCAAAATAAAATAAGCTGGAACAATACTCCCCAATGTTACCAGAAATACTACCAAATATTGATTCATAGTGTATGTTTTAGTTTTATTAAATTACTCTATAACTTAAAGATAGTAATTTGTATACATTATAGCAATTAACAGCATCTTTTATCCAAAAATGGTTCCCAAAATCACCTTCATTACACTGCTTATTGGATAATCTTCCAAGGTTGTAAAGTCAATAAATAACCTAATAGATTTTCGATAGGAAAACAAATGATTAATCTAATAATGTATCCTCAAACCATTTAATATAAAGAAAGAGTGTTCTCCGGTAAAAAACAGGTCACCGTTATGCGGCTTAGAGCCATTTGTTGTATTCGTTTGTCTACAAACAGTTCGCAGCTACATTGCTTTTTTAGTCGCGTAGCGACGTCCTGTTTGTAGTAAAAAAAATATATACTCGTCAAAAATAAGCCCCCGCGGGGCGACCTGTTTGTAATCCATTATATTACAAGTTTTGTAAGAATTAACAACTTTTTACCGGACAACAATGATAAAGAGAATAAAAATACAACCGAAATTGCATTTTACAGATTGGCTCTGTCTTTAGAAAGAAAACAGTAAGCTTAAAATTCCGAAGTAAAGTGAAATTTAATCTTTTGGAATTTTTCCTGAGCCATTTGCAAGGTATAGGCAGAATCTGCTAAAAATACATCCCTACCGTGTTTATCTTCAGCAATATATTGATATTTACGTTTTTTAAATTCTTCCAGTTCTTTCCGATCGTCGCAAACAATCCAGCAGGCTTTATATAACTGAACTGGCTCGTAACGGCATTGGGCACCATATTCATGTTCCAAACGGTACTGAATAACTTCAAACTGAAGGGCTCCTACTGTACCAATAATTCTACGGTTATTTCCACGATTAAAGAATAACTGCGCTACCCCTTCGTCCATTAATTGGTCCAATCCCTTCGCCAGTTGCTTAAACTTCATAGGGTCGGCATTCTCCACATAACGAAACAATTCGGGCGAAAAACTGGGAATACCTTTGAAATGAATTTGCTCCCCTTCGGATAATGTATCTCCGATTTTAAAGTTACCGGTATCGTGTATCCCAACAATATCGCCAGGAAATGCTTCATCAATCACCGATTTTTTGTCGGCCATGAACGAAGTAGGATTCGCAAATTTTAATTGTTTGCCCAATCGCACATGAAAGAAATTCTTGTTGCGCTCAAATTTCCCGGAGCAAACCCGCACAAAAGCAATACGGTCGCGATGGTTAGGATCCATATTGGCGTGTATCTTGAAAACAAAACCCGAAAATTTTTCCTCTTCCGGATTAACAATTCGTTCCAAGGTATCGAACGATTTAGGGGTGGGCGCTATTTTGATAAAGCAATCGAGCAATTCCCTTATCCCAAAATTATTCAAAGCACTACCAAAAAATACAGGAGCCAATTTCCCCGCCAGGTATTGGTTTATATCAAACTCGGGGTATACACCTTCCAGCAATTCCAAATCCTCGCGCAGCTTATCGGCATATGAGCCAATATACCCTTCGAGTTCATCGCTGTTAATGTCTTTCAGATCTATCGATTCCCCGATAGTCGATTTTTCGACCTCTGTAAACAGATTCAGGTTTTCTTCAAAAATATTGTAAACGCCTTTAAAGGTTGGTCCGTTACTAATAGGCCAGCTCAAAGGGCGCACTTTTATCTGTAGTTCTTTTTCGATATCATCCAAAAGATCAAAAGGATCAATCCCGCTGCGGTCGAGTTTATTAATAAATACCATAACAGGTGTATGCCGCATACGACAAACATTCATTAGTTTGAGTGTTTGTGCTTCGACCCCTTTTGCGCAGTCGATTACAATAATAACACTGTCAACAGCAGTAAGTGTGCGAAAAGTATCTTCGGCAAAATCCTGGTGACCAGGGGTGTCGAGGATGTTTATTTTTATGTCGTTATATTCAAATCCCATTACCGATGTAGCAACCGAAATACCACGCTGCTTTTCAATCTCCATAAAGTCGGAAGTAGCAGTACGCTTTATTTTGTTCGATTTTACCGCTCCTGCCACATGGATAGCCCCACCAAATAACAATAGTTTTTCGGTTAAGGTTGTTTTACCGGCATCGGGGTGACTAATAATAGCAAATGTCCGTCTTCTCTTTGTTTCGTCTAAAAAATTCATTTAATCTGTTTTGAACGTGCAAAAGTAATATTTTTTGAGATACGGGGGAAGAAAAGAAAAAGGGGATAATT
>JAIFLU010000200.1 GCA_020048915.1 Bacteroidota bacterium
AAGATACTGATTATCAGGGTTATAAACAAATTAATTGAGCATTTATTTCATTAATTTTCAATTAGTTATCAACATTTTTAACGAACTATTGATTAAGAATAAAAATCAGTGGTTTTATTTCATAAAATTTACTAGAAACACAAATTATTTTAATTCTAGAAATCTTCTCTTATTTGTTCAACACTAATAATCTTTGATTTAAGTTCGTCAATTTCCATTAGAGTATAAAAATTCCTTTTTATCTCATTTATAGAATTTATCATTTCGTTCCTCTCACTTTCCTTACTGATGATAATATATTTTATATCATTAGGAGTAAATTCTATTTTGAATTCTGAAATTATTTCATTGTATCTATTTTTAATATTCCTATCTCTATATTCATTTTTATCTAAAAAAGCCTGAGGATAGCTATCGATAAACCATCTATAATTAGGAACATATCTCCACTCTCTTTCATCGTAGAATCTAATATTTTTCTTTAATTTTCCATTTCGCCACATAGACCCTTGATATGCTTTGCAATATGAAAAAAGCTCATAGCAAGAAATCAGATAATTAGGCTCGTGCAGGGCTGAATGCCGATCTTTAATGCCAGCTAGTTCAAAAAAGTTATTTATATCTCCGATTGCTTGAGACATTGATTGCAAATAAAGAACTGGTGAAATACCGTTATTTAGCGCCCACTTTTTAGTTAAGCCAATTGCAAATTCTCCGTATGTTTTAATATGATTCCCTATTTGAGAAAGAGGTATGTCGCAAAAACAAACCATAGGTAATCCAAAATCAAATTTTTCTCCTTGAAAATAATCAATTCTCTCCAAGCAAACTCTTGGACTGAAATGATTGGTTAAAATATTTTTAATATTATCAACAGAATTTGTGAAATGGAATAATGTATTTGCACTAATCATTTTGTATTATTTTTTTAGGATTGTAATGTTTTTATAGTCTTGTCGATGAGAGCATGAACCTATTCTTATGCTCCCTCTGCACCAAATCACAACTCCCCACCGAACCATAGTAATAAGTTCCATAAGCAATAGAGCGAACTTTGTCATTAACAAGCTCTTTATTCTTATCAATCCATGCTTGCTCGCACCCACCAATTACCAGCAGCGGTTTGGGGTGGATGGTAAAGTAGTCTAAGGAGTTTAATTGTTTTAATCCGTCACGAAGAATGTTCAGCCGCTTTTTAATTTCAAAAACCTTTTGGTAGTAATTCAATAATTCAATCTGATTCTCCTCAAAGAAAATAGCATAGGTCTGAAGCTGGTCTGCAATTTCATGGTTATATAACCTTGGGTCGCCCATTATTTTTAGCTCAACCGGTATAATTTTCTTCAGTTTAAGGTCGAGCCAAACCAGGTCGATGCGCATAAGTCCATTATCGGTGTTGTAGGCTAATTCAGAGTCGATAAACCGGTTGTCTTTTTGCAAAATAAAACGTGCCTGTACTCCTTTTTCTGAAGTGGCAGGATAATGCCAGGAAATATTGGCTTTGATTCTGGACAGAATCCCTTCTTCATTAAAGTTTGTAAAACTTAAAAGGTCAACCGAAGGTTTTTTGATCATGGAAGTACCATCGGCAGAGAAATTATAGGCTATGTAATCTGCTTTATCCGATAAAAGGTACTTGTAATTGATTTTACCGGTGTATTCTCGTTTATTAAAGCGTAACTCTTTAATAATGTTTCCACCGTTGTAATATACATCTATGTAATTGTCCTTCCTGATTTCGATGTAAATATCTTTATCCTTTACAAGCATCTTCCACCAGTCGGGCGGATTGTTTGCCAGGTTCTCAAAAAGCGGGTTGGTTGGGTTTAATATGTCCACAAGGCTATGGTTAGGTTTTATGAGGAATTTAATTCCAGCAGATGGTTATTTGTTTCGGAAATAAATGTATGAAAATTAGTGCACAAGATCCAAATATTGCTGCTTGAAAATTGGGGCTGGATTCAATGTCATTAAATTAAGGTCTTCTGACTCCAGTCGGAGTCAAACAAATAATTTTAAGTCAACTACATTGTATTTAGTTTTGTAAAAGAGGCGCTTATAAACAGGGATATAGCACTATGGAAATGGTCAACTACCATTGCGGATGCATTCAAAAGACTGTAAATTCATACAACGAAGCCGGAGACTTCGCTGAGCAGGTGAATTGCGTTATTCACAGGTTTGGCAATTTTAGAACATAATATAGAAAAACACAACACTTACAATCGTATATGTCCACCCATAGAGGGAAACAGAATCATTTTTATATTTTTCTCCGATTCGTTTATATTTCGAATTTCTGTCGTAATTAAGGTATAGCAGACCTATTATCAAAAAGAAAGCAAGGAAACAATCAAACAAATGTGTTGTGAAAAAAGGTTGAAGGTGGAATAGTTTGATTATGGTGGAAAAATTCAGCGTGGTTAAAAATGATAATACCAAAATACTATCGAGGCGTTCATGTATATAGCTACTAGGCTTATTCTCCTTGTTCCATAGGGAGTATCGATAAAAGGCAAGGTAAAGTTTGTCGATTAATTTCATTCCTTTGAGATAACAGCATTAATGCTCATGCATTTTGAATTTATCCTGGCCCCAACGTTGCGGGTTGGTTTGGATGTAATTATAAATTCTTATATATGAATCGTAATCGCGGATGATATGATCGTGAAACGATCGGTGCCATGCGAAATTATTGTATCCTGCCAAATGGATATTTTTTGATACGGTGGTTTTGTAGGCACCCATCAATTCGGAAAGGGATTTGATTTTTATTTTTTCATCCCGTACGGACAGGTCGCGACCTGTCCGTACGGGATGAAAATCGCGATTAATTTCAATGATTGCATGCACATGATTGGGCATCACCCTAAATATCCGAATATCGATATAGGGATATTGCTCCGCCAGCCAATTGAATTGGTCGAACGCAATTTGTCCATATTCGTTTAATTCCATTTCATCATTCACGACGTTACCGAAACAGCAAACCATATTCTTAACGCACGATGTAATAAAATACAGATTATCCTTCGAATAATCGTATACCTTCAATCTGTTTGGTTTGCGTTCGTGATGCATGGTGGCTGTTTTGAATGGGGCGGATAGCAACCCGCCCTACGAAAATAATACTTTTTTATTTACGACCAGCGCTGTATGGACAGGTCTCGACCTGTCCATACAGCGACTCTAATACCATTAATCCCCCTTATTTTCTTTTAATTCCGATATCGGGCAGGAAAACGGTGATGATGCCGATGAGTGGCAGAAATGCGCATACGTGGTATACGTAATCAATACTGGTTTTGTCAGCCAGTATACCGAGCAGAGCCGACCCCAATCCTCCCATACCAAAGGCAAAACCAAAGAATAATCCGGAAATCATGCCTATTTTACCCGGAATAAGTTCCTGAGCATACACCAGGATTGCTGAAAAGGCAGAGGCAAGGATCACACCGATCACCATACTCAGTATGGTTGTCCAGAACAAGTTAGCATAGGGCATAAGCAGGGTAAACGGAGCCACCCCAAGGATGGAGAACCAGATAACGTATTTTCGCCCTACGCGGTCGCCAATAGGTCCTCCCAGGAGTGTACCGGCAGCGACAGCAAACAGAAACAGGAACAGATGCACCTGCGACGATTGTACCGATACATTGAACTTATGCATGAGGTAAAAAGTAAAATAGCTGGAGATGGATGCCAGATAGAAATATTTTGAAAAGATAAGTACCAGCAGAATTACCAACGCCCAGCCAACTTTTGTTTTGGACAATGCATGCACGGATGCGGCAGAAAATACTTTTTTCCGCTTCCTGTTCATATGGTGCATATACCAACGACCCACATTTACAAGTACTATAATTGCCAACAGTGCGAGGATTGAAAACCAGAGAATACTGGACTGTCCAAATGGAACGATGATAAGAGCTGCCAATATGGGTCCCAACGATCCGCCTAAATTACCACCCACCTGGAAAATAGACTGAGCAAGGCCTCGCCGGCCACCGGAAGCCATATAAGCAACCTTGGAAGCTTCGGGATGAAAAACCGACGATCCTGTTCCGATTATTGCTACCGAAATTAAAAGCAGTGTGTAATTTGTTGCTTGCGACAGAAGAATAAGCCCAGTAAGTGTAAATCCCATTCCTATGGCAAGCGAATACGGTTTGGGATTGCGATCGGTATACAAACCAATGAGCGGCTGCAATAACGAGGCGGTTAATTGAAATACCAGGGTAATGACCCCTATCTGCGAAAAGCTAAGGTGAAACGAATCCTTCACTATGGGATATATGGAAGGAATCAGCGACTGAATGGTATCGTTAAGAAGGTGCGAGAAACTTATGGACAGTAAGATAGAAAAAACCGTTTTTCCCGCTATATCGCGGGCTATGTCTGATGGAGTTGTGTCTTCCTGATTTTGCATGTTTCGTTAAAATAAATTTCCAAAAATACACAACAAATGGTCATGGTGAGAAATAAAATCACTTCACCCGACACAGAAAAGGAAAACATTCTATTTGGTGGTTCTTCGGCCTAACCTTTCACAAAAAAAGACCCAACAATTTCCAGAAAAAAATGTCGGGCCTTTTGTATACATTTCAAAATCTGTCAGAACGCGGATCTTCCTTCGGCCTTCTGGAGAGATTTTAGCACTGGTTTGGCAGGGAGTTTTACAGGAAGCATAGCGGCATGGTAGGCAAAGGCAGCCGTGATAATAGCATTTTGTTTCAAATCGGCCATCAGCAGTCTTTCATAAGTATCCATGGTGGTATGATATGCACGGCCATATTCTATCCTGTCCTGAATAAACTGAAAACCAGGTAGTCCGGCGGCATCAAACGCCAGATGATCGGTACCTCCCGTATTGCGCATGGCAATCGTGGAAGCGCCCATATCTTCGAAGGGTTTCAGCCAGGCTTCAAAAATGGGCCTTACCAATTCATTTTCCTGAAGATAAATTCCCCGGTATTTACCGGTACCGTTATCCATATTGAAGTAGCCTGCAAATTTGTCATATTCAGCTTTATGTTCTTTGGTTCCGGAATCAACCAGGTGTTTTTCCACATACCCCCGCGAACCATGCAAACCCTGTTCTTCACCACCCCATAATGCTACCCTGATAGTTCTCTTTGGGGCTGCTTCAATGGATTTCAGGATACGAAGGGCTTCGAGCATCACAATACAGCCTGAGGCATTATCGGCGGCACCAGTACCGCCATGCCATGAGTCAAGATGCGCTCCGATCATCACTACCTCATTTTTCAACACTTTGTCCGTACCGGGTATTTCCCCGATAACGTTATATACTTTAGGACTGGCAAAAAATTTATTCCGGACTTCTATCTCCATTTCAACGGGAACATTATGCCTCAAAAGCCTTTCCATCCTGCTGTGAGCTTCCAAGGGAAAGTTCAGCTCTGCAATGGGCTCATTTTCTCCAGCTTTATAGTTGGTTCCGGTTGAACCCGGTACATTAAATGAACCGGAACTGTTGAGCAGAATGGCAGGTTGTTCGTTTTTTAAGAACTCCATAACCTTCATCCTGAATTGACGCTGTGCCATGTAAGTGGCATAATCGCCTCCCCCTCTTCTGCCAGGTGATGAACCACTGGCCATGGACAGGTTTTTAAGTTCTTCGTCTGTATACCGCTTAGCCAGTGGCTCGAAACTTACTTCGTAGGTGTTGACCGATGAAATTAAAACGATTTTACCAGCTAGTTTCCCTTTGAATTTTTCAAAGTCTGCCTCTGTTTTAGCGTCCAGCAAAACCACATGTCCTTTAATCAATCCGCTGGTACTGCCGGTCCAAGCAACCGGATTGCATGCAAAATTTGCATAATAGGGGGAGGTCATTGCGGCGTAGGTTTTTAAATTATCCCAGCCTCCGCGGCTAAAATCGCGGGCTTCTTCCACATGAATATTCTGGAACCCGAAGTCTTCCATCTTTTTTTTGGCCCATTCCTCTGATCTTGCACTCCCGGTTGAGGCTGTAAGCCGTGGCCCTATAAAATCGGTAAGCTCGTACGAGAGGGCTTCTATTTTGGAATTCTTTTGTCCTTCCTGCTTGATCTTGTAAATAACACTTAAATCAACCTGCTCATTTTGGGCGATTAACCCGAGAGGGAGCAGAAGGGTAAATAAAATTGTGAGGAATGATTTTGTATTTTTCATTGGTGGGTTTATTAGTCATGCCCTAAAAATAGAAAAAAACTAATAGTTTTATATCAAAACGGCCCCGTTTTTTAAAAAAGATATGGCAAATAATTAGTAAGCATGATTTTCACCTTCCTAATAACAGGGGTTAAAATTAAAAATTAGAAAGGGTAAAAATATATGCACCCAAAAAGTAGTATATGTGTATAGCTTTAGATATGTGCTCAGAATGGAGAATATCCAATCCTTTTGAGTACAACCCGACATTAACCTTAACCAAGCTTTTTATTAATTACACTTAGTTTTTGCTCAATCTCTTCTATCAAAGCCAGTTCGGCAGGTTTTAAATTGGCTTTCGAAAGCAGCATTACCAGCTTTTCTTCCATAAGCTTTTTTCTCTTAATAATATCTATCTCTTTATTCATGGTAACGTTTTTATTGGCACGTTCTTTTGTTGTGGTTATAGTGATAATTTATTCCTATTTTTTAAAGCAAGTAACTGCTCATTGTCCCTTCTCTTTTAATATTTCCCTTTAAAACTCACCAGGCAATATTGGCGCAATTCCATATCGTAATATCCTAAAATATATTGATTTTTCCATTCGAACAGCAGCTGGGCCAATTCTTTTTTGTTGTTCGATTTCACATAAGCAATTAATTCATCATAAGCTGTTGTTACAATTTCGCCTTCCTGGTGATCAAAATTTTTGTCCAGTAAGGTACGAAAATAATTGGCCCACTCGGTTTGCAGTTTTAGTCCTGTTCCATAATAGGTAGGAGCAGCCGATGTACCATACCCCCCTATCGGCCCACCTCCTAAGGTCATATAAAATGAAGACTGCCTCCGATAGTAACAACAGGCTGTTCATCTGGTCCGAATACCAATATTGCTGGCTGGCCTTTGGTTATCTTCCGGATGGCAACTTTAGCCGAATCCAGGTCCTTAGCGGCCCGTTTAAAAGTTATCTTATTTGCATTGATGCTTTCTTTGCCTGTTCCCACTCTCGAAATAATGGTATTTCGGAAAATGTCAAAGTTTTCCGCATTAACAAGGTGCCGTTTAATCACCGCCTTTTTACATGTATCGTAAACCTGAAAGTGGATTTCCTCATTGCAGAATTTAACCTGGTAAAGGTTACCCCGGTATAAAAAAGAATTGCTCCGTGTAAATTTATCGTCGCAGGCTGTATTAAGCTGCTGGAAAGAACTAAGGGCATAAGTTAAATTATCGAGCCTCACCGTGATAAGAATCGTACTGCGGGTTGAATTATCGAGGGTAAGAATCATTTTACCGTTTTCAATATACAGCTTCCCACCATTCAAAACCTCATCGAACGTGTTGGGGATATTTGTCTTAACTTTTGATATCATTAGCATACCGGTATTATTCACACTATCGGATAAAACAGTGTAAAGCTTATTTCTGGAGGAATTAGCAAAGCGGAACCGGGTAAGGTCAATTACACGGGAATCTGCATTTCCAGTAGGGTCGAACCTGTATAGCGTAAGGATGGAGGTATATTTTTGCAGGGTAAGCAGGTAGAATTGGTTGTTGTATTCAAACGACTCTATATATCTCTCTTTATTAGAAAGAAATTCGGTTTTTCTGACTGCAGTTTCGGCATCTAACGGAACGGATGTGACTCCCGACCTATTGTTCCCGGTTAAAAAAACCGTGGTGTTATCATTATGGGTTATTCCACCTAAAAGCAAAATAAGATTGGTATTTGGCTTTTCTTTGGAGACTTCATGGATGATTTTCCCCAGCGAATCGTGGTCATAAACATATACTTTTTTTAAATCGCTCAGGATAAGGTTAAATCCTCCTGTTGAAGGATTGGCAATGGACTGAGCCTGTTTGGTCTCGTCCATAATGGAGTTCATGGTGATTCCAAAGGTAGAAATTACTTCCTGCGCCGAACACACATGGAAAGCATGCAACACAAAATAAGTGAGCGAAAAAAGCAGCGGTGTTGTTTTCATGTCGGTTGTTACTGATAGTTGGTTTACAAAATAATAAATTATTGATA
>JAIFLU010000300.1 GCA_020048915.1 Bacteroidota bacterium
CCGACTTTCATAAGCTGCTTATTTCAGACCCTTATCAATAATATCCCGAACCTTGTTCATCTCTTCCAGCAATTCTTCGCGGTTTTGAGATTTCAGCACTAATGGTGGATGAATGGTTAAGGAAATGCATCCTGGATAAAAGGTGGTGTTACCCGGTTTCATAATGTCAAAAGAACCATTGATGGTGACGGGAACAACAGGAAGTCCGATTTCCTGAGCGGTTACAAAAGCACCTCTTTTAAAAGTCCCAATTTTACCGGTTCGTGTACGGCTTCCCTCCGGAAAAAATATCACTGATGCTCCCTCGTGAAGAAGTTTTCCGGCAGTTTCAATTGTTTCGGCAGCTTTTACGGCATTGGACCTGTCGACCGAAATGTGCCCAACTTTTTTACAAGCATAGCCTAAAAAGGGAGTGCGCATCAATTCTTTTTTCATCATCCAGCGGATATCGCGTCCCAAAAAACCATACATGGAATAGATATCGTATGCACTGGCATGATTGGCTACAAATACATATGATTGGGTTTTGCTGAGATGCTCTTTTCCCGAAACGGTAACCCATACAAACGACAATAAGCAAGTACCCTGTGCCCAGATTCTTCCCACAAAACTACCTGCTTTTTGTCCAAAAGCTAAAGCAAAAATAATGGCAGAAATTGAACTCAATACCATCCATGCGATTGCTAATGGATAGAAAAAGAGATAAACGTAAATAGGGAACAAAAACCGGATCAGAAATTTCATGTGTAGCAGTTATGCAGTTGTTTATTGTAATTTGATTCGGACAAATATAACAAAATACCGAATCGGTAAAATAATAAACCCCTGATAGAATTTCATCCTGTCAGGGGTTTATATTTAAATCACGAATGGATATTTTATTGTTTCACACCAAACTTATAAACAGTTAACTGGTAATACTTTTCGCCTGGGTTTAATACTACAGTCGGAAAGTTAGGTTTGTTTGGGGAATCGGGATAATGTTGTGCTTCGAGGCACATACCCCAATGTTTTTGGTAAACAATGCCATTATGGCCGGTAATTGTTCCATCGAGGAAATTTCCCGAATAAAACTGAACACCCGGCTCCGTTGAGAACATTTGTAAGAAGCGTCCACTGGTGGTATCCAACACTTCAGCAACCGGACCATAAGTGCCTTTAGCCTTTGAAAGAATAAAGTTATGGTCGTAACCTCCTTCAACATTTCCAATTCTTTCGCCAATAGTATGTGGAGTAGTAAAATCGAAAGCAGTACCTTTTACCGTTTCAATCTTGCCGGTAGTAATAAGGCCAGCATCAACAGGAGTAATAGAATCAGCAAAAATAGTCACCTGGTGGTTTAAATTACTTTCTTTTCCGCCTGTCAAATTGAAATAACTATGGTTAGTCAGGTTTATAACAGTTGGCTTATCGGTTTCGGCATTATAATAAATTTTCAGTTCGTTTGCATCGTTCAAAACATAGGTTACCGTGGATTTTAATGTTCCGGGGTAGCCTTCTTCCATGTCAACACTGGTGTAAGTTAACTGAAGCGCTACACTATCTTTGGTATACAATTCGGATGCATCCCAAACTCTTTTGTCGAACCCGGCTAAGCCGCCATGTAAGGCATTTTCACCATTGTTTATAGCTAATTTATATTCTTTACCTTCGAGTTTAAATTTTCCTTTACCAATGCGGTTTGCATATCGACCCACCAAGGCACCAAAATAAGGGTTTGGTTTCTGATATAGGGAAAGACTGTCAAATCCTAATACCACATTCGCTAAACTGTCGTTTTTATCTTTTGTAAGAATAGAAGTTACAATTCCTCCATAATTGGTAATGGAGACTTTCATGCCATTAGCATTAGCAAGGGTATAAAGAAAAACATCTTTTTGGTCTACTTTTCCCCAATTCGTTTTCGAAATGGTTAGGCTGTCGGTCTGTTTTACTTCTTCCTGTTTTTTACTTGTACACGAAGAAAATGCTACGGTAATGCAGCACAATAAAATAATAATACGGTTCATGTTAATACTTTTTTTGGTTAATGTTTCAAAAGTATGAAAAAAACAGCATGAAAGGATGGAAACGCTCTATTTATTGCACTGCATACATTTCATGTGCAATAAATTATTATTTTCGGGAAGTGCTACCATAAATTATTTCCTTTGCCCATATTTGCATGTTTTCAACAGGTAAGTTGAAAACATGGAGGTAATAAAAGTGAAGTAAAGATAAATTGTTAAAATATAGGCATATATGAATATTCTCGATATCGTTATATTAATAATATTGGCCTGGGGAGCTTTTCGCGGGTATACCAAAGGTTTTGTATTACAGATTGTGACATTTATTGCATTGGTTATTGGCATTTTAGCCAGTATTAAATTCTCGGGGGTTATGGCCGGTTTTTTAAGCGATAAGCTCGATATTACCGGAAAATACCTTCCGGTCCTCGCCTTTGTACTGGTTTTTATAATGGTAGTTGTTGCGGCGCATTTAATAGGATTGCTTCTTACACGTTTTTTTGAAATGGTTGCCATGGGCTGGTTGAACCGCTTGGGAGGTATTGCATTTGGCGTGCTTAAAATGGCCTTAATTGTTAGCGTACTTTTTGCGATTCAGCATCGGATAAGAGATAGGGTAAAGGTTATCCCCGAAACACAAACTAAAGAATCATTGCTTTACCAACCTATAGCCAGCATTGCTCCGGCTATATTTCCATATCTGAAATTTTTGAATTTGGAGCAGAAAATGAAAGAAATAAAATTTCCATCGGCTAACCCTAAAAAATAATTTCCGGGAGGAATGAACATTGACTTATTGTATGTTATAATCTAAAAGTCATAGAACTTGTAATTATAATTAATACAACAATATGAAAATTGTTCTTTATTAAGTAATAAAAATACTGCAATTTTGTCCGGGATAATATTGATCTGCTTTGCTCAAAATAATTAAGTCAAAAATTTCAATAATATATTTGCTAGAGTAGAGGGTGATTGCTTTTAGTTGTAAAATGTTTTTATTTTTCCATGACCATGTCTAATTATAATCCTGCTGGAATTCCTCATTCCACAATAATGAGGGTTCCATTATATCTTAAATTATTGAAATCGATTCGTCAACAGAATAGATCTTTTATATCGAGCAATAATATAGCTGGTAAACTGGGTCTGGACGCGGATCTTGTACGAAATGATTTTATTGCCTTACAAATTCCGACGGGAGATGATACCATCCATGAAACCAACAACCTGATTAAAGAGTTGGAAGTGATAAATGGGGAGGAAAATTACAAGGAAGCTTTTTTATTAGGCATCAACAGTACAGCAATAAATGTGTTAAATGATAAGATTTTCAGCGACGGTTTCGTAAAAGTAATTGCCCTGTTTGACAGTAACCCGGTAGCCGTTTCTAAGCTGATTGAAGGTGAAAAAGTATATGAGCTTATTGATTTAGCTGGTTTGGCTAAGAGGCTGCACATTATAAACGCTATCATTACCTCAGATGCTGCAGATGCTCAAAATTATGCCGATGTATTAGTAGATGCCGGAATCGAAGTTATTTGGAATTTTTCGGGTGTTCTGTTGACTGTTCCTCTCCCTATTATGGTAAATAACCTGGAAAAGCATTACGAATCCTGAATGTGAAATGACTCAAAGTCCCGAAATAACAATTTGCCTGGGAAGTAGTTGCTTTTCCCGTGGGAATAATCAAATCCTTCAAATAGTTAAAGATTACTTAACCGAAAATCATTTGAATGGGGAGGTAGGTTTTAAAGGGCATTTGTGTGCCGACAATTGTTGCAAAGGACCGGTTATAACTGTAAATGGTATTGTATACAAGGAGGTAAATATTTATAGTGTAATCGATATCTTAAACACGCATTTCAGTAATAACTTATAACATTGTTATGCAAAATCAGGTAATTTATACTGAAAAAAATAATTGTCAGGACTGCTATAAATGCGTAAAGCAATGTCCTGTAAAATGTATTAAAATTGAAGATAACAGTGCTTCCGTTATTAATAAGCTTTGTCTTTATTGTGGCAGGTGTATATTAAGTTGTCCTGTAAAAGCAAAGAAATATCGGAAGGAAATTCAAAAAGTTCAATGGATGGTCGATTCGGGCGAAAGGGTTATCGCATCTGTCGCTCCATCGTACCTGGCCGATTTTGGGAACATTACCCCGCAACAATTTATGCTTGCACTCGAAAAGCTTGGATTTCATGCCGTTTCTGAAACCGGATCGGCCGCAGAAATCGTTGCACAAGAATCGTTAAAATGGTTACAGGAACAACCCAATGGAGTATACTTCTCCACATGCTGCCCAGCTGTTGTGAATTATATAGGCATTTATGCTCCCGATTTACTACCCGGAATGGTACCTGTTGTTTCACCAATGGTTGCTCATGCCCGGCAAATTAAAGATACTTTTGGCAAAGAGGTAAAAGTAGTATTTATTGGCCCTTGTATTGCCAAAAAGCAAGAAAGCGATCAAATGACCGACGCTGTTGATGCTGTCCTTACTTTTCATGAGTTGCAGGAATGGATGGACGATGAGCAGATTAACCCCTCAAGCCTAACTGGGAACTTGAAAGACAATTTTCTGTTTGGTTTGGCTGGAAAAGGAAACTTATTTCCGGTGGATGGAGGAATGATATCGAACATGAAAAATGATGTGAGTATAACCGAAGTTTCGTTTATGACATTTTCAGGGATGAATAATATCCGCGAAATTGTCAATGATATTCCTGGCTGGGAAAATAATGGAAAACTTTTTTTGGAGTTGATGGCTTGCGAAGGTGGTTGCATTAAAGGACCAGGTTCGGTAAGCAAAAGAGGAATTGTTTCCAAACGTTCAAAGCTGGTATCGGGTTATCAGACATTAAAAGATTTGAAACTGGAATCTTCAGTTTTAACAACCGGAGCTACTAATTATAACCGGCAGTTTGAAAATTTTCAACAAGCAATTTCCTGTGTTCATTCCGAAGAAGAAGTTCAGGCGCTTTTAAACTCCATGGGCAAATTATCGGAAAAAGAGGAGTTGAATTGTTCGGGGTGCGGTTACGATAATTGCCGCGAATTTACACGAGCATTGCTCGATGGCAAAGCTGAGCGTACTATGTGTATTTCTTATATGCGTCATGTGGCACAAGATAAGGCTTCTGTATTGTTACGCAAAATTCCGTATGGCGTGGTAATGGTCGACGAGCACCTAAAGTTGCTGGATTGCAACCAAAAATTTGCCGAAATGCTTGGACCTGACATTAGTCTGATTTTCGAAAGTAATCCGGGAATGGCAGGAGCCGATCTAAAAAAGCTGGTTCCTTACCATAAGTTATTTACCAATTTACTTCAATCGGGCGAAGAAATTGTTGAACAGGATATTCGCGATCAGGGGAATTATCTGCATGTTTCAGTTATAAGTATCCAAAAATACAAGCTGGCATACGGAATCATTCAAAATCTGCGTGAACCCGAAATTCACAAAGAAATTATGGTGCAGCGAATCAGGGAGGTATTGAAACAAAACATGGAATCGGTGCAGCGGATTGCTTATCTTTTAGGTGAAAATGCATCGTTTACCGAAAGCATGCTCAACACCATTGTCGAAAGCTCCCCGACGAATGAGGGGAGTTCAAAATAAAAGGATATGTTTAGTCACGAACGCACCGGAAAGTTGTTTGTAGAAATTGGATTTTGCCAGGAGCATAAAGCAGGTAATCTGGTTTGTGGCGATACATTTATGATGCGCTTGATGAAAGGGGAGAACCGCTATGTTTGTGTTCTCAGCGATGGTTTGGGCAGCGGCATTAAAGCCAATGTGCTAAGCACCATGACAGCCTCCATGGCAATGAATTTTATAATGCTAAACGAACCGCTGATACAATCGGCTCAAAATATCATGAATACGCTACCGGTAGACAGTGTTCGTAATATCAGCTATGCAACCTTTACCATTGTAGATGTATCGGCAGATGGTGAGACAACAGTTGCCGAATTTGATAATCCTTCGTACATACTTCTTAGAAATGGTAGCATTTCTGATATCTCTAAAGAAATTATTGAGTTACCGGAAGATCAGAATTCCCGAAAAATATTCTATTCCCGATTTAAATTATTCCGCGAAGATAAAATTATTCTTTTCAGTGACGGTGTTCAACAATCGGGCATGGGACAGATGCAGTTCCCATTTGGTTGGGAACGCGATGGAGTTTGTAATTTTGTAAACGAGCTGCAAAAAAAGAACCCGGGCTTGTCGGCACGAGAAATGTCCAAACGAATTGTAAAGCGTGCTATTGCAAACGACCAGTTAAAAGCTCTCGACGATATTACCTGCGCTGTTATTTATGTTCGCGAACCCCGCAGGTTATTAATCTGTTCCGGACCACCTTTTAATTCCGATCGCGATGGTTTACTTGCAAAAACCGTCCAGGATTATCCCGGGAAAAAAATAATTTGTGGGGGCACAACATCAAAAATCATTTCCAGGGAATTAGGTGTTGCAATAGATGTTGACATCGAAACCAGTTTTAAGGACGCTCCGCCGTCAGCCTTTATGGAGGGGATAGATTTAGTAACCGAAGGAATACTTACCTTAGGCAATGTTACCAGTATTCTCGAAAGGCAAAACGGATTGGAAGACATACCAGTAAGTCCGGCAGGGAATATTATTAAGATCATTGCCGAATCGGATATGATTGATATTCTAGTGGGGACCCGGATTAACCAGGCTCATCAGGATCCAAGTTTACCTGTAGAACTCGAAATCCGGCGGAATGTCATAAAACGTATATCGAACCTGCTAGAGGAGAAATACCTGAAAAAGGTAACGGTAAAATATCTCTAATTGAATTCTTTTTGAGCCAATTGAAAGGGCATAGGCAGTAATAGATGATATCTTGCGCCACTTCAAATTTGGCTGAGCTTATCTTGGAGAATTAACCTTTTTTAACTCAATTCTTCTAATGAAGTCAATAAAAAGCTTAAATTCTAATGAATCACTTAATTTATCTTTATTATCCTTTGATTTTAGGGATGAAGAAGTAAATCCCCACAATCATATTTAAAAAACAAGAATTAGAAAATTATTCATAGCACCCCAATTTATTAATCTCGAATAGATTTATATTCTGCACCCAAAGGAGATCCAATTTCATCCTTCAGTTTAGTTACGTTTCCAACTTATCTGCCTTACCTTGCGATTTCCACTCCCTTAAACCAAACTAATCACAATAGCCAACAAACCTATAATCAACAACGTTAAGAAATGGAGAACACCTAAAAAGAAGGTTTTTAGACCAGCCATTTTATACGATTGGCCATAAACCTTTTTTGTGGCAAGTAACATATAGATATAAAGTCCGGGCAGAAAAAGGATAACAAAAATAGTATTGGGCAGAAAATAACTCATTATTAACCCAGTGATTAGAAAGAGGAATGCTACCGAATGCAGGTGAATGGAAAACACCAGGTTCTCTGAGTAAAACCGTTTTTGTTTAATATGGAATAACCCTAAATAAAATGCGAAGAGCGGCATTAACAAAAACATCAACGCCGAAAACGATTTGCCTAATTTATGGTAGAAAAGTTCGGAGGAATAATGCCCCGTTCTTATTTTTAATGCATTATAGTAAAATCCTTTGCTATACCAATGAGTTTTAACTCCAATGGAATCTAAAAAATGTGCCATTTCAGCATTACTTAACTCAGGTTTTTGGGTAAGCTTCTCGAAATCGGCAGAATCTGCTTTATTATCAAGTGCTTCAAAAGTTATATTCAGATTGTTTTTGGATGTTTCTGTTTTTTCATCGGGTTTCTGGATCGCGTAAAGCAAAAAGAATACAAAACTTATAAAAACATAAAACCGGATGGGGGGAACGTATCGGGCACGTTTATTTTCGTTATAGTTTTTAGTAATAAGTCCGGGTTTTATCACCAAATCGCGAACGGTATTCAGCATTTTCGTATCGAAATGGAAATAGCTTTCGACCAGCTCTAAAAGATAATGTTTTAAAGGAAGCCTGTGAGTGCGGTTTTCCTGCCCGCAATTGGGGCAGAAATTATCAATCCCCTTAAAGGCATAATCGCAGTTTGGACATACAATTTGTTTGTGACGATGTTTTGCCATCTCTCAAAGTTGTTAAGTAAACTATTAGTTTAAAGGATGAATCATTTCTTCCTCAGGATGCACTGAAATAGATAGTATAATAAAAGGTTGGTAAAATCGTAGTAAATCGATTCGTTGAAAATTGGTTTACATTTTTGTTACCCCCCCCGAAACAATAAATTTCATCATTTCACCCGAATTGACATTGAGTAGCGTTACATGATCGCTGGGAACAATATACAACTCCCCCGAAAAGTTGTACGAATGTGGGAAATACACGGCTACCTTGTTTGTTAACCCTAAATCCGAAAGGTCGGTTTCAGTTATAAAACCTAATTTTTCGAGGTTATTTTCCTTGTTAATCTTTACCAAAACAGGTTGGTTAAACTTCTTTTCCTTTCCAACAAAGGCTTCCATAAAATCGCGAATCGACGAATAAACCATCTGAAGAATGGGTATTCGCTTTAGAAGCCGCTCCATCATTACCTTTATTGGTTGCCCTAAAACCGATTTACCAGCGTATCCAACAAATGTTATCAGGATAACCATAATTACCAGGCCTAGCCCGGGGATGTGAATTGGAGATTGAGAAGAAGAATTATTAAACAGTTTATTTAGGATATCTTCTATAATAGTTCTTAAAATGCTATCGCTGAAAACGAATAATTTATAAACAATAAATCCGGTAAGACCAATAGGAGCAGCAAAGAGCAGGCCTTGCAGAAAATAGTTAAACTGTCTTCTCAAAATGATATCCAGCCACTTGCGGAAATTACTACGTTCTTTCATAAGTTAGGTTAATTGATTTCGCAAAGATGCAGGTAATTTTTGAAATACTAAATTGTACGAATGGTCAATCCATTCAAAGATAAGCGAAGGGGGCAAAGTCCCATCAATTAGTATGGTATTCCAGTGAATTTTACTCATATGATACCCGGGCAAAACCGCGGAGTAGGTCTCCCTTAGTTCGATGGCTTTTTCGGGATCGCATTTTAAGTTTATACTGAAATCGCCATCCAGACTGGTTAGGGCGAACATTTTGCCTCCCACTTTAAAAACCAGCGTTACCTCATCAAAAGGAAAATCTTCTGTTACTCCCTTTTTCGAAAGGCAATATTCGCGTATAATTTCAATATTCATAATACTTCCTGTTTTTTTAGTACGAACCTTCAAATTTAACGAACCCTTGGATAAAAAGCATTTTCAATATGGTCAAGTTTGTTACCTGACTTAAAAAAAACAATACTGATGATATCAAAGCGCACTTCCAGATCCAGGTTTTTTTGTTTAATGTAGGCATTGGTTGCTGCGATAATTAGTCGTTGTTTTTCGCGGTTAACAGCCGCTTGTGGTTCGACAATATAATTACCCGATCGGCTTTTTACTTCTACAATAACTAAAATTCCGGTTTTTTTAGCAATAATATCTAATTCCATATGCTGAAAGCGCCAGTTTCGCTCCAGTATATCAAATCCATGTTCCGAAAGATGCGTTACTGCTAGATTTTCAGCTTCAATCCCTATTTCGCGCGTTGTGGGCATAAAATTTCTTTTCAGATTTTGTAACCTTTATTACTAAAATACGATTAATGGCATAACCCAAAAGTAATAAACTGTTAAACCTGAACCTGCTAATGCGCAAATTTTTAGCCACTTTTTTTGTACTTTCTATTTTTTCGGGCTGTTTACTGGCTTTTGAGGGAAACATTCAGCTTACCAAACAATCGCAATACGATACTACTTATCTAATTTTTTATGTAAAAGATTCAAAAGCCCGCGTAGATGAATTCGACGAAAGCGGACAGCTTACCAAAACATTGCTAATTGATTTAATTACCGAAAATATTGTTGCCCTAAGTCCTTCCTTAAAATTATTCACTAATGTTGCCCGTTACAACAATTCCCCAACAAAAACAGATAAGCAGTTTGATGTATTAAAAACAAATAATTTCAAACTGATAGAAGGGAAAAAATGTTATCAATGGCGTGTGCGTAACCGTCTTCTTGACAGCGAAATTACCTATTGGGTAATGGAGTCGGAGATGCAATTTATGGTTAAACTCTATAGCATTCTCGATGCTGCCGAAAACTATTCAAGTATCCCATCTTTTTATTTTCAAATTCCCGAAAGCGAAGGATTTGTTCCTGTTTTGGCAGTTGAACGAAATCTTGTAAGGGAGCAGAAACAATCCATGAAAGTCACGTCTATAAACGAACGCAAAGTATCGGGACGGATTTTTGAAATTCCCAAGGACTACCGGAATTTAAGGATGTAAATCTTAATTGGGCCTTTCGCCTTAGTTCTTCAGTATAATTTTAGTTAATTACTCAACTTTTTTAATCTACAGTTTTTGTGAAAGATTAAAAATCGAAGCAACCTTTTTTATAGAGCAGCATCTATAAGTTAAACAAAACTAAATTATAGCTGCTATGAACCAACAGAACTTAATTATTCCCTTTCTGGTAGTTTGCACATTGATTATAAATTCGTGTGCAAAGGATGCTTCTTATCAAGACCCTTGTACCGATAATTCGTTGATACGATCGGTTAAATCAGGTGAAATAGACAATCAGCAACTTACTTACAATGCCAATTGCCAGGTGAATGAATACATTCAGGAATTTATGTATAAGAAATACAGCTATAACGACCAGAATCAATTAAAAAAGGTCGAAATAGTTGTTTCAACAAACCCTGCCAGTTGTTTTATGCAACCTGGAGCTACAGGAGAAGTATTTACCGATCCTCGCAAAGCAAAACCCGGCCAAAACTATACCTTTGAATATAACGCGTCAGGTAATCTTATCAAAAAATCAGTTTTCTTCCTCAGAGATGGCACCATGCAGCTTACATCGTATCAAACATATGAATTCCAGAACAATTTAATTTCTGCAATTCGTATCTTTAATACACAGGATAAACTGATGCAGAAATACGTTTATACCTACGAAAATGGCAATGTTTCGCAAGAAAAGTATTATTCGGTAGAAAACGGAACAACAGAGAAACTCCTTAGCAGTCATTCCTATGAATACGATGATCGGTTAAATCCATACAAAGTGCTTGTTTCGGAAGGCCAACCCGGAATATTTACCAACGATAATAATATCCTTTCCGATACCGTAAAATATTACCACAACGCTGAGGTGAATGAATATGTTACGAATTACACATACGAGTATAATGCCGCTGGTTTTCCAAATAAAGTGAATAACATGAATTATATCTACGGAAACTAAAAAACGCCTTACCATGAAATTGAATATGTGTTTTTTGGTTGGATTTATTTGTTCTACCTTTCTTTTTATTCAATGTTCCAAGGATTCCACTGACTTAAATTGGAAAGAAAGCAGTTATAGCGGTTCTTACCAAAATATATCCTTTACCGAAAGTCTTATTAAGGAATTTACTCCCGGAATTTATTACGAAAAAGATATTCCTGCAGACATCAGCACCCTTGAGTTTGGAAGAATTGAAATTGATTTCCGGTACGATGGCAATGCCCTGAATTATTTCTCTCCGCTGTTCTATTACGGCTCCATAAATAAAAATGATAACGACAATACCGTGGAGATGCCTAAATTTCATCTGGCTGTTGAAATTGGGCATTACAACGTTATTCCTTTGCCGGTAGAATATTTGTTTTATACTATTTGTACCAATAACTATCCTCAATATTGCAGAGACACTGATTTTCCTATAATTCCAGGGATTGATTATACGGTAATTATCGATAAACGGCCGGAAGGAATGGTTTTGCAGATGAAAAAGGAGGGAAAAATCGTAAATGTATTTACACATGCTTTTTTCCCGGATTCGGCGCAGATGTTTTTTAAAGATGTTACCGGGTATACCAATGCCAACAAGGGAGATTCCCTTCAAAAAGTATTAATGGTAGGCAAAGGCTTTGCCGGTATTGAACCGGGACTGCATAACCTGAATGGTGCAGTCAATAAATTGCGTATTTATAAATATTCCGTCACTCAAACTGCTACTGATTATGAACTAAAAAGCGTGCGTAACCAGCATACCGAAAACCAGCGAATAACCTATTCCTTAAAGGATAAATCATCGGGGAACGATAGCTATGTTCAGTTAAAATATGAATTTTTGCCGCATAAATTCGCTGAAGGAGATCTTATTCCCAATGGAGAAATGCAAATGGGGCAATCCGAAATAGTGCTGAACAACCAATCGCAGTCGTATGTGCTTCGCTCCAAAAATATTGGGTTGTATAAGCTCTATCCTCAAACATTGGATAGTAAAGGCATTATTTTGAAAACATCCATGCAGCCCTTTGAGGTGTGGGTTTATCCAAAGGAGTGGGATTTTGAGTATTAATATCGTTTTATACTTTTATCCTCACCCCAATCCCGGGTAATTCTGGTATAACCAACTTGCCATCTTTTAAAACTATTTCGGCAAACGGGTTATTCGTTATCAAAAAAGGGCCATCGAGGTCGGTATAATCGCATGCGGGCGAAAGCTGGGCTGCTGCCGATATGGCACACGATGTTTCGGTCATGCAGCCAATCATTACTTTTAGTCCAACACTTCGGGCATATTCAACCATTTTATGGGCTTCGTGCATACCGGTGCTTTTCATTAGTTTTATGTTTACTCCGGAGTAAGCTTTACCAAAGGTTTTCAGGTCACTTAAACGCCTAATCCCTTCATCGGCAATAATTGGGATAGGACTATGCTGGGTAAGCCAGGCAATATCTTCAATTTGTTCTTTGGGCATGGGTTGTTCCAGTATAACAGCTCCAAGCTCTTTTAGCCAGCAGGCCATATCGAGGGCATAATGTCGGTCAGTCCAACCCTGGTTTGCATCAATATAGAGCGGTTTATTGGTAACAGAGCGAACCGCTTTCATAATTTCCTTATCGTTCCCTCCTCCCAATTTTATTTTAAGAATATTAAAAAGAGAGGCTTCCCCTACTTTGGTTTTTATCATTTCGGGAGTATCTATCCCAATTGTTAAGGATGTTTCAGGAACCTGCGAGGAATTATATCCCCAGATTTGATGCCACGCTTTTCCCTGAAGTTTTCCGACCAAATCGTGCAGGGCAATATCTACGGATGCCTTGGCAGCGTTATTTCCTGCTTCAATAGAATCAATGTATGCAACAATTTCTTCTATCGAAAAAGGATCAGCAAATTTCGATAAATCTATTTTCGAAAGAAACTTTTCAACTGTTGCATGCGACTCTCCCAGATAGGGAGGCATAGCTGCCTCACCAAAGCCTGTAATGCCTTGGTACTCCAACTCTGTGAGTATAATCGGCGTGGAGGTTCTTGATGCAGTTGCAACCGTAAATGGATGCCTCAAAATCAGATCAAATGGCTTGAATTTTAGTTTTATCACACTATACCCTTATGCTATTCCTCAAGCAATTGTTTTTTACACTCTTCGAGAACCTTTAACTGCTCGGCGCTAACTTCGGGATAAGCCAGATTAAGCTTCTCGAGGGTATTTACAATTACTTCCGAAATAGTAAGGCGAGCAAACCATTTTTTATCGGCCGGAATTACAAACCATGGGGCTTGTTTCGTACTTGTTTCGCTAATAGCCTCTTCGTAGCATTGTTGGTAATCGTCCCAAAAACCACGTTCTTTCAAATCGGCTGCCGAGAATTTCCAATTTTTTGTTTTATCGTCAATGCGAGCTAATAAGCGTTCTTTTTGCTCATCCTTTGAAATATGGAGAAAGAACTTCAGGATAACCGTACCATTTTCGGTTAAATAGCGCTCATAGTCCCGGATTTGACGGTAGCGATCTTTCCAGATATCCTTGGTAATGCATTCGGGAGGGAGTTGCTGGTTTTTTACCAGGTTATGAACCCGCACTACTAAAACTTCTTCGTAATACGAACGGTTAAAAATACCAATTTGACCACGTTCGGGAAGACTTTTGGTCGCACGCCAAAGGTAATCGTGATCCAATTCTTCGGCCGAAGGTTGTTTAAAGCTTTCCACATGGGTGGCTTGCGGGTTAAGTCCACTCATTACATGTTTTATGGCGCCATCCTTACCGGCAGTGTCCATGGCCTGAATAACGATTAGCAAGGCATATTTATCCTGGGCATACAGCTTGTCCTGCAACTCTGCCATGCGTTCTATATTCCCGGCAAGTTTTTCAACAGCCTCATCTTTAGAATTATATTTTCCGGTATCGGAAGTGTCAATCTTGGAGAGTTTTACTCCTGAATCGGAGTCTACTTTATATTTGTCTATATCCATGGGGGTCTTTTTTTAATAATTTAAAATAAAAATACCGGAATTCTTTCAATACTTCACAATACTGAATTGAATTAATTGACTCGGTCATAAAAAAGGCGCAAAAGAATAATCCAATTTGGTTCGGCGTTAAATAAAATTCTTTTCTTAATTTTGTTATTTCTTTAACAATAAAACAAAAACATATGCAAACCATTGACAAATACAATTTTAAAGGAAAACGTGCCATTATTCGTGTAGATTTTAATGTACCGCTTAACAAACAAACCTTTGAAGTTACAGATGATACCCGTATTCGTGGTGCCTTACCTTCCATTACCAAAATATTAGGCGACGGAGGCTCAGTTATCCTGATGTCGCATTTAGGTCGTCCGGATGGAAAACCACAGGACAAATTCTCTTTAAAACATGCTATTCCTGCCATTGAGAAAAATATTGGCAAGAAACTAATTTTTGCCGGTGACTGCATGGGCGACGAAGCTAAAAAGATTACTGCTGCCATGAAACCGGGTGATGTTGTTTTACTTGAAAACCTTCGGTTTTATGAAGAAGAAGAAGGAAAACCTTACCACTTAGGCGAAAATCCTACGGATGAAGAAAAGAAAGCCGGAAAAGCGAAAGTAAAAGAAAGCCAGAAAGCATTTGTTAAAACGCTTGCCAGCTATGCCGATTGCTATGTAAACGATGCATTTGGAACAGCTCACCGTGCGCATGCATCTACTGCTTTAATTGCTGCTTTTTTCCCTAACGACAGTATGTTTGGTTTCCTCATCGAAAGCGAACTGAAAGCAATGGACAAAATACTTTTGGCTCCAGAAAAACCTTTCACTGCTATTATGGGTGGAGCAAAAGTTTCGGATAAAATTTTAATCATCGAAAATCTCCTCGACCGTGTTGATAACCTCATTATTGGTGGGGGTATGACCTATACCTTTATCAAAGCTCAGGGTGGAAAAATTGGTAAATCGCTTTGCGAAGAAGATAAACTTGACTTAGCACTGGAAATTCTGAAAAAAGCAAAAGAAAAAGGTGTAAATGTTGTGCTTCCGGTAGATGCTATCAATGCCGATGCATTTGACGCCAATGCCAATACCCAGATTTCTAAAATTAATGAAACTCCTGATGGCTGGATGGGATTAGACATTGCCGACGAATCAATCAAACTGATCAGCGATGTAATTGAAAAATCGAAAACCATACTTTGGAACGGTCCGATGGGCGTTTTCGAGATGGAAAAATTTGCCAAAGGAACCTCTTCCGTTGCCCATGCTATTGCAAAAGCGACAGCTAAAGGCGCTTTCAGTTTAATTGGAGGAGGCGATTCGGTTGCTGCTATCAACAAAAACAAACTGGCCGATAAAGTGAGCTATGTATCTACCGGTGGTGGCGCTATGCTCGAATACATGGAAGGCAAAGAATTACCCGGTATTAAAGCAGTTAGAGGGTAGTTTGTCGTAAGTAACTAGTCGTAAGTATATAGTAAAAAGCCAGCCGTAACAGGTTGGCTTTTTTCTTTAATATTATTAGCAAGAAAAGTATATCCGGCAAATCTTCAAATTGCTATGGTAGGTTTGTAATTTTGTTTTTTTAATCATGATTTTTAAATTGAATAATTTCCGACAGAAACATATATACAAGATTTAATGCATGTATAGATGGCTACTATAAAACCTTATAATTAAAAAAGAATCGTTCTTAAACTTAGAAACTGTTTAAATTTAACACAGAGAATTAATTATGAATATTAAGAAATGGTGGTGAAGACATATAACAAAGGGTTACTAATAATTTTGTTTTTGAGAAGACACAGAGATCACGGAGGGAAAATCGCTGGCGATTTTTAAAACTCTGTGCCCTCTGTGCTTTCTCTATACCTTAAATTATTAAATAGCATTAATTTTCAATGAATAGAATTTGTGTTTAGATCAAAACATGTTTCTCTGTGTTAAAAACATTTTGTCCCATTTTTAAACAGTCTCTTAAGCTAATCTCAAAAATCTTTATTTAGAATTATTTTAAATATAATTTGGATATTTACATTCGAATTTCTACTTTTGCTTTCGAAGAAAATAAAAAATGAAAAATAACCTCTTTTCAAACCTTTCTCCCTGTTGTTGTAGCCGATGTTAATCCTCCGGTAGTATATTCTATTTTCTTTACCCCCTTTTTAATTTTATTGCCTTTAATTTTTCAATTTTGTTATATATCTAATTTAATATATGACCACATTTCAAAAATTTCCTACACATTTATTCAAAACAACGCAAACGTTTTGTCAGGAAGTCCCATCGTTGGTAAAGTCGCATCATTTTATAAACGAGTTATTAAATTTTCTTTTTCCCATCCGAACCGATAAAAATATAAGTTTAAAAAACTTAGAAGCGAAATGGGAAGAGTTGCAGGTTATTTTTCACGAATTGCTGACGCCTCTTAAGCCACTGCTGAAAGAGGATGCCGATACATTGAACAATAAGTTCTTTGCCGAAATTCCTACAATTCATGCCCGCTTAACCAAAGATGCCGATGCATATTTGAAATTTGACCCGGCAGCAAAAAGTCCCGAAGAAGTTGTTTTATGCTACCCGGGTTATTATGCTATTTCGGTGTACCGCCTCTCAAATGTGCTATATCATTTAAACATTCCGGTACTCCCCAGGGTTATATCCGAGTATGCCCATGGTAAAACCGGTATCGATATTCATCCCGGAGCCACCATTGGCGATAAGGTATTTATCGATCACGGAACAGGGATAGTGATTGGTGAAACGGCAATAATCGGTAAAAATGTAAAGTTATACCAGGGTGTAACGCTTGGCGCTTTATATGTGGGGAAACACCTGGCCGATAGTAAACGCCACCCAACGATTGAGGATAACGTGATAATCTATTCGAATAGTACCATTCTGGGCGGAGATACCATCATTGGCCACGATAGTGTAGTTGGTGGAAATACCTGGATAACCGAGAGCATTGCGCCGTATTCGGTCGCTTTTCATAAACCAAGTGTGGTCATCCGCGATTCGAAAAAGTTTGTGGAACCTATCAATTTTGTGATTTAATACTTTACACAATAATTTCTTTAGTAATCAATTAAAATTTAAATATTTATGAAAGCAAATTCAGTTCTCGAAACAATTGGCAACACCCCGCATGTTAAGATAAACCGTTTATTTCCAGAAGGATCAAATGTTTGGGTAAAACTGGAACGATCGAACCCGGGGGGAAGTATTAAAGACCGTATCGCTTTATCGATGGTCGAAGATGCCGAAAAGAAAGGTCTGCTAAAAAAAGACAGTGTTATAGTTGAACCTACCTCGGGGAATACGGGTATTGGATTGGCCATAGTTGCAGCAGTGAAAGGGTATAAACTTGTTTTGGTAATGCCCGAATCGATGAGTATTGAGCGTCGTCGCCTCATGGCAGCGTATGGCGCAAGTTTTGAACTTACACCCCGTGAAAAGGGGATGTCGGGCGCAATAGCCCGAGCAAAAGAATTGCTGGAGGAAATACCAAATTCGTGGATGCCATCGCAGTTCGATAACGAAGCAAATATCGAAATTCATAAAACTACCACTGCCACCGAAATAGTAAAAGACTTCCCGGAAGGAATCGATTACCTGATAACGGGTGTTGGAACCGGAGGTCATATAACTGGTGTAGCCGAAGTTTTAAAAGCCAAATTTCCTAATCTGAAAGTATTTGCTGTAGAACCTGAACTATCTCCGGTAATTAGTGGCGGTGCTCCTGGCCCCCATCCTATTCAGGGAATTGGTGCCGGTTTTATTCCCAAAAATTTACGAAAAGAAGTTTTAGACGGCGTAATTCAGGTATCAAAAGATGACGCATTTAAATACGCGCAGCGAGCTGCAACCGAAGAGGGAATTTTTGTGGGTATCAGCTCCGGGGCCTCCTTGGCTGCTGTTGCAAAAAAACTTGCTGAAATCCCAAAAGGATCGAGGGTACTAACGTTTAATTACGATACAGGCGAACGTTATCTCTCTATTGAAGGGCTTTATTAATAGGCTCTAGGGAATTCCCGAAAATATTTACTTTTACAGGCATTTAGCTTATACTCCAGCGTTTTCTGAATAGTATAAGATAAATGCCTTTTTCATTACTCCCTATTTCAGAAATTATGGATTTCAAAATAATAATTGGAGAACCCGAAATTGAAGGATTCCAAAAGGATTTAGGCGCAAAAACCTGGCCTGTGTTTATGCAACACGACGCTATAGTCAATAAATACTGGCCTTTTTTATATACCCGCTTTTTAAACTTTCAGTTTGCATTATTTGAAAATGATGAAATTGCAGGCATTGGAAACGCTTTGCCTTTGAATTGGCAAAAGTCGTTTACAGAGTTGCCAGATGCAGGAATGGATTGGGCTATGGAAAAAGCAAATTTGGATTTTCAGGAAAGTATAAAACCAAACCTTTTGGTTGGTTTACAAATCTTAGTAAATAAAAAGTACCAGGGACAAGGGGTTAGCTACGAAATGCTGGAGATTATGAAAGGAATAGCAAAATCAAACGGAATTGATACGGTTGCATTGCCGGTCCGGCCAACTTTAAAGTGTAATTATCCATTAATTCCCATGGATGAATATATAAATTGGAAAAACAAAGACGGACTTCCATTTGATCCATGGATTAGGGTCCATATGAAGGCTGGGGGGAAATTCGCTGGAATATGCAATTGCTCTATGGATATTTCGGCGGCTGTTAGCGATTGGGGAAAATGGTCCGGTTTGATTTTCCATGGTTCGGGGAACTATATTATTGATAAAGCCCTAGTTCCGGTGGTGGTCGATACCGAAATGGAAACAGGCAGGTATTTGGAGCCAAACGTATGGATTACCCATACGATATAATAACTCCGACACTATTAGTTTTGCCTTTAAATACTTGAGCGATTGAAAAAAAAGTAGTAATTTGAAGGTAAAATTAAGGCAGTGAAAATTCAGTTTTATTTTTTTCTCTTATTTGCCTCTCTCCTATCTTCTACAGCGCAGGAAAAAACGCAGCATTTTTTAAACTATAATACCAAGAACGGGCTGCCAACTTCGTTTATTACTGACCTCTGTCAAGACAAAACCGGGTTTATCTGGGTTGGTACCAATAATGGACTTAGCCGTTTCGATGGTTCTGAATTTGTTAATTTTTTCTACGATCCGGCTAACGAAAACTCTCTTTCGGGAAATAGGATATACAGAGTTATTGAAGATAATATTGGTAACATCTGGATTGCTTCTAATCACGGCCTTGATAAATTTTTAAAGAGTACGCAAAGTTTCAGAAGATATAAAAACGATCCAAAGGATAATCATTCCATTATAGATAATGTAGTATATGATATTTTCGAAGACAGTAAAAAAAGGTTATGGATCAGTACAGAACAGGGGGTGTGTTTATATAACCCGGGCAAAGATAATTTTACAAGGTATGTTAACAATACCGATTCAGAATCGTTTGAATTAGCAAACCAAATTAGCTCTGTGCGGGAAGATCGTCATGGAAATATTTGGGTAACTCCACAAACCGAAGGTATCTATAAACTGATTCCCGAAAAAGGAATTTTTATCCATCAAACAATTGAGGGTGCCCATTTCAAAAAAAGCATTGACCCAAACAGTAAACTTATTTTTATTGATTCTGAGAATACTTTTTGGCTAGCTACCCGGGGTAGTGGAGTTTTTAAATACCTTCCGTCTGAAGGGACTGTAAAATGGTATTTTAATACTTCGGGCGAAAAGGGGTTGAATAACAATATTATCTATGATTTTATCGAAATGCCGGACGATGAATTATGGATTGGCAGCGATGGCGGAGGAATAAATATTCTAAATAAAAAAAACGATGAATTTCGTTATTTAAAGGCAGACTGGACTATTAGTAACGGACTCAGAAGTAATGCCACGCAGGTATTTTTAAAAGACAGGCAAAACAATCTATGGATTGGAACAGTAACCGGAGGATTATATGTTTACAGCGATTATTTAAATGTGTTTGAACAATATCGCTGGATGTCGGATATGCCTATAAAACTTACCAACAATGTTGTACTTGAAATTCTTGAAGATCGAAACGGCGTTTTATGGATTGGTACGGACGGGGGTGGGTTAAATAGCTACGATCCCTTAAAAAATGAGTTCAAAGCTTATCCTCATGTCGAATCTAATTCTGCTTCCATTAGTGGAAACGTAAACTGTGCCTTGCTGGAAGATGGACCTATTAATTTATGGGTAGGTAACTTTGCCACCGGCCTTAATTATTTCAATAGGGAAACTGGGAAAAGCTTCGTATACATGCCTGTTGAAAATGATTCTAACTCATTAACAAACGAAAATGTTTGGGATATTTTAAAGGATAAAAAAGGAAATGTATACATAGCAACCCTTGGAGGAGGACTCAGTATATTTAACCCGGTTACCCAAAAATTTAAGAATTATCGCCATAAGAAAGGAGACCCTAATTCTGTTTCGAGCGATATTATTAATAGTATAACCAATGATAGATTTGGTAATATTTGGCTTTCAACAAATAACGGACTATCAATATTTAATCCGAGGGAGAATTCTTTTCGTCGACTTCCTTTGGTAAAACCAGGTACAAATACAGATTTTATTGAACTGCATTGTATTTTTACCGATAAGGATGGAATGATTTGGGTAGGATGCTCATGGGGTGGGGTTTTTAAAATTGATCCCCAAAATATGCAGGTTACTTTTCACGATTTTAGCAATGGTCAGCTCAATAATTCTGTAATGACAATTTTGGAAGACGACTTAAACCAAATTTGGGTTGGAACCTCCAATGGTTTGGCACGTTTTAATAAAAAGACGAAAGCAATAAAATTTTTCACGGAGAAGGATGGCTTGCCCAGTTCTATGATATCACAATCATCGGGGACAAAATTAGCTTCGGGTAAACTGGTTTTTGGCTGCAACGAAGGATTCTTTATTTTCGAACCAAAAGAAATCAAAAACTATCCGTATCCTCCAATTTTACTTATCTCCGATTTAAAAATAGATAATAAAACCGTCTTACCCGAAGAAAAAGTAAATGGGAGGATAATTCTCAATAAACCAATTTACGAAACCAATCATATACTTCTAAGCCATAAAGAACATGAATGGACAATTGGTTTTTCGATATTGCAATTTGTAAACCAACGCAAAGCAAAAGTACTTTATAAACTCAACGGCTATAATAACGATTGGCGCCAGGCCGATATTAATACCCGAAAAATTACGTATACCTATCTTCCATCAGGTACCTATCAATTTATTATTAAAGCCGAAAACGGAGATGGGGTTTGGTGTGAGCCCAAAATTTTAACTATTACGATTTCTCCTCCTTTTTGGGAAACTATAATATTTTACATCATAATTATTACTCTTGCTATAGGCCTTGTGGTATTGGTGATTTATTTGCGGACATACCAGCTAAATAAACGGAAGAAAGCTCTGGAAGCTATTGTTAAATTAAGGACAAAAGAACTTGCCGATGTGAATTCGTTATTGGAAGAACGTCAGGAAGAAGTTGTTCACCAAAATGAAGAGCTTTTTACCTTGAACCAGGCACTTGAAGAACAAAAGGAGGCAATTCAGGAGCAAAACATGGAATTATTAGATCACAGGCAACAATTGGAAACTACCGTTGAACTGCGCACACGGGAATTGCAACAAGCGCTTACAAAGGCTTTAGAGTCAGAAAAATTAAAATCGTCTTTTTTGGCGAACATGTCGCACGAAATTCGCACTCCTATGAATGCAATACTTGGCTTCTCCGGATTGTTGGGCGATAATTGTGATTCTCCCAAAAAAGTGAAGGAATATATCGAAATAATTCAATCAAGTGGCCAAACCCTTATGGTATTAATTGACGATATTATTGACTTCTCAAAAATTGAAGCCGGTATACTGGAGTTTTATCCAACCGAATTTGATTTTGGTGCTTTACTTTCCGAAATACACATGCATTTTTCAATTGAAAATAAAAATCCAAATATTGAAGTAATACTCGATAGCGATTGTCATGATAAGGGAATAATATTCTCCGATAAAGTTCGTACAAATCAAATATTCTCAAATTTAATTACCAATGCTTTAAAATTCACCGGGCAGGGAACAATCACTATCGGCTGTAAGTGCGATGAAAGTAATAATATTCATGCCTATGTGAAAGATACCGGTATAGGTATTTCGCCCGATAAGTACGAATACATTTTTAGGGCATTTAATAAAATTGAAGATAGCACGGAACAATTATATCGCGGAGCAGGTTTAGGCCTGGCTATAAGCAATCACCTGGCCACTCAAATGGGCTATAGTTTATGGGTGGAATCGGAGCAGGGAGTTGGCTCAACTTTCTTTATTAAAATTCCTGCCGGGAAAAGAGATTCTGTCAATAGAAAGCAAGAAGATCAACCCCAGATTTTAGATCAAATTGATTTAACCGGAAAGACTATTTTAATTGCTGAAGATGAGGTAAATAATTACCTTTTTCTGAACGAAGTCCTTGAAAGAACCGGCTGTGGCATAATCTGGGTAAAAAATGGGAAAGAATGTGTAGATGAGGCAAAACGAAATCCTCAAATCGATTTGATATTGATGGATATTAAGATGCCTATAATGGATGGAGCGGAAGCAAACAGATTACTGAAGGAATCAGGATTTTTGAAACCCATAGTGGCATTAACTGCTTATGCCAGTCCATCGGACCGGCTTCGGTTCATGGAGAATAAATTTGAAGATTACCTGACAAAACCGGTTAAATCGGGTATTTTATTGGCTGAGCTTTATAAATGGTTAACAAAAGGAACCAGTAAGGGAGATAAATAATAATTAATCCATTCAAGATATCAAAGCCTTTTTATCGTAAGCTAAAATATCTCCTTCCCCTCCAGCATTTCCAAACAATTTAACAGCGCACGACTGGTGTGGTAATTGCATTCCCAGGCAGAAGCTTTGACACTTTTCAGTGCGCGCGGATCGGTATCAGTTCCGTTGATATACCAGTCGCCATGGGTATAATCAATCACATATTTTTGCATATACCGCCATTGTTGCTCAAAGGCTTTCCTATAGTGCGTTTCGTTAGGATATAATTTCGAGAATAAAAGCATCGCATTTAGCGCTTCTGCTTGTCCCCACCAGCTTTTGGTAGGCATAACAATGCGAATGTCGTCGTTGCCTGTGGTGTCAATTCCCCCATCAAAAACTCCTCCGTTTTGCGGGTCAATTCCAAATTTTAAGGTATGGTCATTCAGTTTTTTAGCTACTTCCAGAGTTTTTGGATCATTCTTTAGCCCCAGTCTTGCCGCTGCTTCCAATAGCAGGTATGCCGTTTCGATATCGTGCCCAAAGGTTACATGGTCTGTTTCGAGGTGCGTTTTACGGCTTGCATCGGACGAATCGCGATATGATACATGCTGCCAGTTGTTTTTAAAATAAAGGCGCAAGTATCCGTGCTTTGTGGTAAAAGTATCGCGTACCAATACCAGCATTTCTTCGAGCCGTTTGCGAACCAGCGGGTCGGGCCAAACCTGGTACAACTCCGCAAATGCTTCCAAAAGATGGATGGTCGAATTAAAGTCTTTGTAACGAGCAACATTGTTTCGATAATCGGTTTTATCAATCGTAAAATTGGGGGAAGTTGCCGAAATACCCTCGCGGGTTACTACGTCAAAATATCCGCCAAATATGCTGTCGCGACAATGTTTTTCTAACCACCAAAAGGTTTTTTGTGCGAGTTCCAAAGCTTCTTTATTATGGGTAAGTTTAGCGTAAGCAGCCAGTGCATATATGGCAAACGAATTTCCATACGCCATTTTATTAATCGATTCCAGCTTTGGGTCGTTATTCGGGAAGATCGTGAAGAACCCACCGTATTTGGGATCCCACATGTTGTTTTTTAGAAACAGAAAACCATGATCGGCTGCTTTTCGATAGATAGGTTCATTCGGAAAATGTTCGGCTGCCTTGCATGCGGTCCAAACTCCCCGTGTTTGGGTAACAATCATTTTCTCCTGGCGGGGCATTTTTTCCCAATTGGTGTTGTAATTGGTGAAATCCCCGCCGGTAATGGTATCGATAGTTCGTGGGTACCAAACGTGAAGAATATTTTTTACCAAAACCTCCTCTATTTCATTTTTAATATTCTGATTATTTTCTTGTTGCGAAAATAGTGGAAATGCCCAATTAAACAAACAAACTAAAATTATCAGCGATTTAAAAATGGGTTTGTTACACATATTATAAGAGTTAGTGAAGCGCTTGAATTGAGTTATACCTGTTAATATACAAATATAAAAACCTTTAGTAGAAAGCTCAACAGGTTAAGCATAAAGTAACCCCGTATGGTTGCTTTACTTTCAAATTCTTGCAAAAGGCTATAATAAGGAAGTTTTTTTGAAAAATGGAAGGTATATTTTTTCAAT
>JAIFLU010000055.1 GCA_020048915.1 Bacteroidota bacterium
AGTTGAAATTTATATGTATCAATTTGTGTGCGACCGGTAAACTTGTTATCCCAAAATACCAACTATATATATACCTTTTAGCGCAAAACAACTGTAACAATACTTTTGCCGGTAAAATTTAAAGTTTTTGATTTTGTTGTTCCATCTCACAGATAGGTGACGACATGTTTCTGCTGTGTCAAAAAGTACAAACAAAATACCAAATGCTGTATTGCTTTCTATTGAATTACAGGATATGTTTGTATTGATTATAATAGGATAATAAAAATTATTAGATCAAATTTAACAACTGCTACAAACACCATAGGAATTAAATATGAATGATAGATTCAAAATTGACGCATCCTAAAGATAAGATCCCCAGAACAATCGATAAGATTTATCGAAGTGGAACGACAACAACTTCGGGTGGAAACATTTCGGTTATCAACGATAATGGAAATGTTTGGGGAGCTCCTTCGGTCTTAGACAAAGGAACGCTGCGAACATCAGACATAATTGTGTGCGAAATGATGGAACGATAAGAGGTAAACCAAAACAATCCATTGTTAATTTAGTGTCTGATTTTCAAAATATAAAACAAAAAAACCGAAATTATTAATAGCTACTCTAAGTTTATAAAAATAAAACGCTACCCTAATTTAGGGAAGTGATAGTTACGATATTTTAAAATCAAACTACCCTTAAAAAACACTTATATGGATCAAAAACTAACCCTTGCTTCAGTTCTTTGCATTTCCATAATCGGGAACAGTCAAAAGACTTATTGCCAGGAGAAGCAGATCAGGAAAGAAAATAAACCCAACATCATTTTTATTCTTACAGATGATCACCGGACTTCGGCAATGGGTTATGCCGGAAACAACATTATTAAAACTCCTGAAATGGATCAGCTGGCTCGCGATGGAGTTTATTTCAGGAATGCTTTTTCGAGCACACCCATCAGTGCCGCAAGCCGAGCCAGCATTTTGTCGGGCTTGTACGAACGAACCCATAAATACACTTTCCAGACAGGACCTATCCGGGAAGAATACATGCAAACCTCATACCCCAAAGTGCTTCGTGAAGCGGGCTATTACACCGGGTTCTACGGGAAGTTTGGGGTGAATTATGACCATCTTGACCGGCTTTTCGATGTTCATGAAGACTACGACCGCGATAATCATTACAAGGACCGACGTGGTTATTTCTATAAAACACTTGGAAAAGACACCATGCACCTGACGCGCTACACTGGCGAAAAAGCCATTCAGTTTATCAAGGATGCACCTGCAGATAAACCATTCTGTCTTTCAATCAGTTTTAGCGCGCCACATGCACACGACGGAGCTCCCGAACAGTATTTCTGGGACGAAGGAACTGCCGGTCTATATAAAGATGTGGTTATTCCTGACCCTGATTTAAAGGATGATAAATATTTCAATGCACTTCCAAAGGAAGTTCGCGATGGTTTCAGCCGCTTGCGCTGGGGCTGGCGTTTTGATAACCCAAAAAAATACCAGGAGATGGTGAAGGGCTACTACCGCATGATTTCGGGAGTTGATTTGGAAATCGCCAAAATTCGTCAGCAGTTGAAAACCAATGGACAGGACAAAAACACAGTAATTATGCTGATGGGCGACAACGGCTACTTTTTGGGTGAACGACAACTTGCCGACAAATGGATGATGTACGATCTTTCAATCAACGTTCCACTCATTATTTACGACCCGAGGGTTAAAAAACATCAGGATATCGACGCCATGGCGCTCAACCTCGATATTCCATCGACAATTGCCGACCTGGCCGGAGTTGCCCAACCCAAAAGCTGGCATGGAAAAAGTCTTGTACCAATTGTTTTGGGCAAAACCAACAATGTGCAGCGCGATACCGTAATGATTGAGCATATTTGGGAATTTGTAAGCATTCCGCCGAGCGAAGGAATCAGGACTAATGATTGGAAATACTTCCGCTATGTGAACGATAAATCATGGGAAGAACTTTATAACCTGAAAAACGATCCCAAAGAGATAAATAACCTCGCCACTAATCCGAAATACAAAAAAGTACTACTCGATTTACGGGCGAAAAACGACGAGCTAGCAAAAAAATATGCCGACCCTTATTCGGGAATTCCTTCAGGATTGATGGTTGAATACATTCGCGAGCCCCAAAACGTGCCTATTAACGACAACAAACCCGAATACAGTTGGATTGTACCGAAAGTGGCTGTATATCAGAATGCTTACCAAATATTAGTCGCTTCGTCGAAAGCCAATATCAGTAATAATATTGGCGATGTGTGGAATAGCGGTCAGGTTCGCGGAAAAATCTCAACTAATGTTGAACATGCCGGAAAACCGCTGACTCCAAATTCAAAATACTTCTGGAAAGTTCGCGTCTGGGATAAAGACAACCGTTTGAGTGAATATTCACCCATTCAGGAATTTAAAACCGGAACTTTTACTGGAAATGTCTCCACTGGAAACGCTTTTCACATTGAAAGAGTAAAACCTGTAAAAATGGAGAAAACAGGTACTGAAAGCTATTTTGTTGATTTTGGAAAAGATGCTTTCGGAACACTTGAATTGGATTACAATTCTCCGAAAGATGATACTTTGACAATTCGACTTGGCGAAAAATTGTTGGGTAAATCCATCGACCGAAATCCGGGCGGAACCATTCGCTACTCGGAAGTGAAACTGGCAGTTAAACCCGGCAATGAAAATTATACACTAAAACTTGTACCCGACAAGCGGAATACTTTGGCGAACATGGCAGTAATCTTGCCCGATACGTTTGATGTAATCACACCTTTCCGATATTGCGAAATCGATAATTACGAGAGCAATCTCACTACTGAAAAAATCAGGCAAATAGCATATTTCAACTATTTCGATGAATCAAATAGCAGTTTTACAAGCTCTGATACTATCCTGAATCAAATTTGGGATTTGTGCAAATACAGCATGAAAGCCACCACAGTAACCGGGCTTTACATCGATGGCGACCGCGAACGAATTCCTTATGAAGGCGATGCCTACATCAACCAGTTAAGCCATTATGCCGTTGATTGCGAATACCCGATGGCACAGCAAACCATTGAATGGTTTATGCGCAAACCCACATGGCCAACCGAGTGGCAGCAGCATGTTGCATTGCTTTTCTGGCAGGATTACATGTACTCCGGAAACACCGAACTGATTAAAAAATATTACGAGCCATTGAAACACAAAACACTGATGGCACTCGATAACGAGGAAGGAATTGTGAGTACAAAAACAAAATTGCTCAATGGCGTATATATGGCTACACTTGGTTTTGCCGATACCACGCAACGTCTTCGCGACATTGTGGATTGGCCGCCAGCACAAAAAGATACCAATTGGAAATTACCAAAAGACTGGCCGCAGGGCGAACGCGATGGGTTTGAGTTTATGCCTTTCAATACGGTAATCAACAGTTTTTATTATCAGAACTTAATCATTATGGCCGAATTTGCCCGGTTGCTTAACAAAACCGGCGATGAATTGGATTTCAGATTCCGTGCTGAACGCACCAAAAAGGCCATCAACGAAAAGATGTACAATAAAAATGGTGGATTTTATGCCGATGGAATAGGCTCCGACCACGGTTCTGTTCATGCCAATATGTTGCCTTTGGCTTTTGGAATTGTTCCCGAAGAATACCGCGAGTCGGTGGTGAAACATGTAAAATCGCGCGGAATGGGTTGCAGTGTGTATGGTGCCCAGTTTTTGCTCGATGGCCTTTACAATGCGGGCGCGGCCGACTATGCACTTAGCCTGATGACCGCCACCCACGACCGCAGCTGGTACAACATGATTAAAGTGGGCTCGACCATTACGATGGAAGCCTGGGACATGAAATACAAACCCAATTCCGACTGGAACCATGCCTGGGGTGGCGCACCGGGAAATATTATTCAGCGCCAGCTTTGGGGAATTACACCGAAAACTCCAGGTTTTGGTGTTGTTCAGGTAAAACCGCAATTGGGCAATTTAAAACACAGCAGCATCATAGTACCAACCATCAAAGGCGAAATTAAAGCGTCGTACAAATGGGTAAACGCACGGATCCATAACTACGAAATAGAACTTCCGGCCAATACCGGCGGCGAGATGGTGATTCCTGAAGTTACTGATGCTGTGGTAACAGTCAATGGCCAAGCGGTAAATCCGGTCTTTAAATCAATCAGACTTGAACCGGGCAAAAACCATATTGAAATCAGGGTGAACTCATTTTAAATAATAAGCATTTGCAGATCAACAAGATAGTTAAAATAGGTGTTTGTTTTTTTATGGTTGGGATTTTTATTCAAGTCAGCCATGCAACCCCCGGAACAAAAAAGTGGAGCGATAAGGAAGCCTTGGTGAAAGCTATGGAATAGCAGGAGCAACATCCAATTATTGCATTGGCACCAACCGACTGAACCAATGGTTTATACTATATAGGCAGGAAATTCTAGCCTTGAAAATGCATAAAAAATGTAAATAAACCAAACCTAAAAAAGGGTTCTCCCGTAAACGAGGGCAAATATAAAACTGATAATAAAGACATAATCATACATAGTAGTAGTTAGTTAGTTAGTAGTTATTCATTGAAAAGGCGGTTCTGGGAAGCACGGCCTTTTTCGTTTTTATATAGCTTTGTCAAAAAATTAAAAAGAGATGCGGCTTATTTTTTTGATTTGATTAATTGCCAGAGGATAAATACCCATAACCATTGAAATTTCTTTAAGATTTTCTATAAATGACAGAAACTTTGCATCAGCAATAATTCCATCGATCTTCATAAAAAAATCAATATTTCTGTATTCTTCCAGGAGAAAAAAATCTTCCCCCCGATTTGCAAAAAGCTTTAATGTATATCCTTGATCTGAGAATTCCTGTGAAAATACCGATATACTTATATCGTGTTTATATTTATCATGATAAATTACTATATCATTGGTTTTTGTTAACGAAATTTGAAGTTGGTTATTTATGGCCCAGGCAAGTCGATAATCGTTTTCGTGTGAAGCAATTCCTATCAAACGAAAATCCGATTCCGGATATAATATTTTATGGGTTGTTTGCTTCATAGATTGAGAACTATCACTCGGAGTTTTGTGGAGAAGCAGCCGAAACAGGCTCCGCTATTAAAGGAGTTAAAGATACATACGAAAAAGCTTGCTCGGAAGCATTCTGTTCAGCTTCCTTTTTAGATTTCCCCTGGCCACAGCCTAATGCAGTATCGTCGACTTTAATGGTAGAAACAAAAATTGGAGATTGTTCCAGCTCCAGATATTCTTCTTTTGTCTCAAAAATGAGGTTGTATTTGCTCTTTTGTCCCCATTCAATAATTCGGCTTTTAAAATCTGTCTCCTTATGAATTAGTTGATCAAGGTCGACAAATTCTTTAATGACATTATTGATAATGTATTTTCGTGTTTGATTATAGCCTTTGTCCAGGTAAATTGCTCCAATTAGCGCTTCGAAGGCATCGCCGTAAATATGTTTTTTATGGCTGTTGCGGTTGGTATTTGAAACAATTAGTTCGTCGAGGCCAACTTTACGGGCTAAATGATCCAGATTGCTTCGTTTAACAATTCGTGAACGCATTTGGGTAAGAAAACCTTCTTTTTTTCGGGGGAATTTCTTAAATAGATACTCCGCAATAACCGCATCTAATATAGCATCGCCAAGAAATTCGAGCCGTTCATTATTAACCACCGAGCCATCTGAGAATACAACAGAGGCCGACCGATGCAGGAAAGCTATTTCGTATAACTTAATCTTTCCTGGCACAATATTCAGGCGATTGCATATAAGCCAATAAAACTTCTTGTCTTTTACCACAAGAAGTTTTATTGTTTGTAAAAAATACTGTATCAATTATTCCGAATATTTTTTGAAAATAATGGATGTATTGTGTCCTCCAAAGCCAAAAGTATTACTTAAAGCATAATTTACTTTCCGTTTCTGAGCTTTATTGAATGTTAAATTCAATTTACTGTCTATTTCAGGATCGTCAGTAAAATGGTTTATTGTAGGCGGAACAATGTCGTACTTTGTTGATAATATTGCTGCAATTGATTCAACTGCTCCTGCAGCACCCAGGAGGTGACCAGTCATCGATTTTGTAGAACTGATATTCAATTTATAGGCATGGTCGCCAAAAACTTTAACAATAGCTTTTGTTTCGGCAATGTCTCCCAATGGTGTTGATGTGCCATGCACATTGATGTAATCAATATCTTCAGGAGTCAGTCCGGCGTCTTCCAATGCATTTCTCATTACAAGCTGAGCGCCTTCTCCTTCAGGATGTGGTGCTGTTAGATGATAAGCATCAGCCGACATGCCAAAACCAACTATTTCGGCATAAATCTTTGCTCCTCGTTTTATCGCATGTTCATATTCTTCAATAATCAGACCTCCTCCACCTTCACCCATTACAAAACCGTCCCGATTTTTATCAAAGGGACGGGATGCTGTAGCATAGTTATCGTTATTTGTTGAGATAGCTTGCATAACACTGAATCCGCCTAAACCAGCTTCAGTAATCGCAGCTTCAGAACCCCCTACAACAAATACATTGGCTTTACCCAGACGGATATAAGCTATTGCATCGATAATAGCGTTTGAAGAAGATGCACATGCTGAAACGATACCAAAATTTGGCCCCCGAAAACCATACTTGATAGAAATAAGTCCAGCAGCTATATCAGAAATCATCTTGGGGATGAAAAACGGATTAAAGCGCGGAATCATTCCGCCGGTAACGTAATTCTTTATTTCGTTTTGAAAAGTGTCGATTCCGCCTATTCCCGATGCCCATATAACACCAACTCGGTCTTTATCAACTGTTTCAAGGTTTAGACCCGAATCATTGATTGCTTCTTCGGCAGCAACCATAGCATATTGTGCATAGGGATCTATTTTTCTACCTTCCTTGCGTTCGAAATAATTGGCTGGATCGTAATTCTTTAATTCACAAGCAAACTTGGTTTTAAAAAGCGTTGTGTCAAAGTGAGTGATCAGACCGGAACCACTCACCCCATTGATCAATGCTTCCCAGAATTCCTGGCAGGTGGCACCAATGGGTGTAAGAGCTCCAAGGCCTGTTACTACTGCCCGTCTTAATTGCATAAAAAATGGTTTAAGACTTGGTTACTTCACGTTAGCTTCAATATACTTGATAGCATCGCCAACAGTACCAATATTTTCAGCTTGATCATCAGGAATACCAATATTAAATTCCTTTTCGAATTCCATGATCAATTCAACAGTGTCAAGAGAATCGGCACCCAGGTCGTTAGTAAAGCTAGCTTCCGGGGTTACTTCGCTCTCATCAACGCCTAACTTGTCAACGATTATCGCTTTTACTCTTGATGCAATATCAGACATACTCTTAAGTTTTAATTAATAAATAGGTTTAAAATTTAACTGTGCAAAGAAATGAAAAAAATCTTTTTCTTATGATATTTTACAAAAAAAATGTGCTTTTTTTGCTTTCCCAAATTTATAACAATTTGATTTTAAAAGAAATATTTTAAGTTTCTTATGACAAAAATAGCCATATTTGCTTCTGGGTCAGGTACGAATGCTCAACGAATTGCTGAGTATTTTAAAAATAGTTCCCATATTACTATAGACATTATTCTTACAAACAGAAGAGATGCCTATGTAATTGAAAGGGCAAAGAATCTGGGAATACCGGCAAAAGTATTTTCCCGGGAAGATTTTTACAAAACAGGCGAAGTTTTTCAGGAACTGAAAAGGAGAAACATAGATTTTATTGTTTTAGCCGGATTTTTATGGCTGGTGCCAAGTGAAATAATTAATGCCTATAAAGGCAAAATTGTAAATATCCATCCAGCTTTATTACCCAACTATGGTGGAAAAGGTATGTATGGCTCCTTTGTCCATAAGGCAGTAGTTGCTAATAAAGAGAAATTCTCCGGAATTACAATCCATTTTGTTAATGAAAATTATGATGAAGGAGATATGATTTTTCAAGCTAAATGCGAGCTGTTACCCCAAGAAACGCCCGAATCGCTTGCAGAAAAAATTCATGTGCTGGAATATGAACATTTCCCTATGATAATTGAACAAGTTCTTGAGAAACAACTATAGTCAGTCTTTTTTCAAAATTTAAATTTCTAAAAAATAGCATTAT
>JAIFLU010000213.1 GCA_020048915.1 Bacteroidota bacterium
TATGAATCAATGCCTTTCCCATGACCGTCACTACCAAAAGTAAAATACAGGCGGAAATATACTGAAGGGGCTGAACCATATCATGTTTGGAATAATACTGTTTAGTTGCTTATAAAACGAAACAGGTCTATTTACTTAGTAGAATTTTTACTTGCACTCCCATCTTCTAAAATTAAATTGAACATAATTACACAATTGAGGAGAGGAAAACCTTTACCGTTGCATCAAATTGATACGATTATACCTGTAAATTGGGACTATTATTTCTGATGAGAAAAATAAAATAACCATTTTTAAACAGCATATAACGATATGATTATATCGATAAAAAATGCGTTCTTTTCGTTATTTTTGAGTTATGAGAAAGGCATTGATTCATATAACCCTATTTTTTCTCCTCAGTCTGCAGATACGTGGACAATCTTCCATAAATTTTGATCACATATCCATCGATAAAGGATTATCTCAAAACACAGTCACTGCTATTCTCAAGGACAGTAAAGGATTTATGTGGTTCGGAACAAGCGATGGTCTGAACAGGTTCGATGGCTATGGTTTTAAAATTTTCCGGCACCAGGCGGGAGAAAATACTTCCCTTTCGAACAACAAAATTTTTTGCCTGATGGAAGACCAAAAAGGCCGCATTTGGATTGGAACTTCCGGAGGCATTAATGTTTACGAGAGAGAATACGACCGCTTTGTCCGTTACTTAAATAATCCCAGCGACCCAAAAAGTTTAAATAATAATTTTGTACGGTCTGTTTTCGAAGACAAAAAAGGAAATATATGGGTTGGTACCTTGGGAGGTGGTCTCAATTTATTTGACGAAACTAATAACAATTTCATTCATGTTAATACCGGAACAATCAATGTTTACAGTATCCTTGAAGATCGAAAAGGGAATTTATGGTTCGTTTCGGAAGATAAAGCTATTCATAAGCTTGAAAGAACAGGATTTCGTCAAAGAGTTATTCCATTTTCTAAAGATACGAAAGGAGGACATGATCCAGCCAGGGGAAAATCGCTACATGAAGATACAGAGGGAAATATATGGATCGCCACAGAGGGAGATGGGATTTACATATTCAATACCCAGAAAGAATCTTTTGAGCATATTTCGCAGTTTTCAAGCAAATTTCGGATAAATAATAATATTGTTCAGGATATTTATTTCCAAGGAAGTTCGGATGTATGGATTGCTACCGATGGGGGTGGGATAAATATAATTAACAAAAAAAAATCAACCCTAACAAATTTAGTATACGATATAAACGATCCGCATGGATTGTCCAGCAATGCTATATACCAGATATACCCCGACAATGAGGGCGCCATATGGATTGGTACTTTTGGGGGCGGAATTAATGTTTTGAACCCACATAAAAAGCAGTTCAACAATTTTACCCAGGCAATTCCAGGGCAGAACGGGCTAAGTCATAAATCAGTATTATGCTTCAACGAAGATGAAAAAGGCATTCTTTGGATTGGGACTGATGGAGGAGGATTGAACCGGTTTGACCGCAAAACAGGCAAGTTTCATGCATACCTGCATAATCCATCGAACAGCAAAAGTATAAGCAGTAATGTGGTTACATCAATTTATCAGGACCGAAAAGGGAATTTATGGATTGGAACTTATAACGGCGGACTGAACCTTTTCGATCGACAAACAGAGTCATTTGTTCGCTACCGGAATAATCCTGCAGACACTACCAGCATTCTAAATAACAATGTATGGAAGATTTATGAAGATAGTGAAAACAACCTATGGGTTGGAACCCTTTGGGGACTGGAACTTTTTGACCGCGAGAAAAAAACATTTACACATATCCCCCGAACAACTATAAACCATCGAATCTTTCCAACCAAAGTTGTAAGCATGCTTGAGGACAGCATGGGGAAAATATGGGTAGGAGGCATCGGAATGGCATTGTTTGACAAGAAAACAAAAAAATTTCTTCCTCCAAAAAGCAATAATAAGGAATTAGATAACTTGTCGAACTATGACATCCGCGATATTTATGAGGGGCCCAACAACGAAATTTGGATCGGTACAGAAGGCGGGGGCTTATATCGTTTCAACGCCGAAACTGGTAGTGTTAAACTTTATACAGTAAAGAACGGTTTGCCGAATGATGCGATTCATCAGATACAGCCCGACAATCGGGGCAATTTATGGTTAAGTACAAATATGGGGCTGTCCCGGTTTGATCCTCGGAAAGAAATTTTCAGAAACTTTGAAGCCATTGATGGGCTGCAAAGCAATCAATTTTCCTACTCGGCTTCCCTGAAAACCCGTTACGGCGATTTTCTATTTGGTGGAGTGAATGGTTTCACTGTTTTTAATCCCGACAGTATCAAAGAAAACTTTGCGCCTCCCGCTGTTTTTATTACCGGTTTCACCCTTTTTAACAAACCTGTTGTTATTGGCGAAAAAGGCTCTGTTTTACAAAAAGATATTATTGAAACAAAACAAATTACTCTTCGATATAAATCGGTATTTACATTTGAATTTACTGCCCTCAATTACACCTCGAGTGAGAAAAACCATTACCGGTATAGGATGAAAGGATTTGATGACTGGAATAATGTAGGAACAAAGCGAACAGCAACATACACAAACCTCGATCCGGGAAAATATACATTCAGGGTTCAGGCATCGAATAATGATGGTATATGGAATAATGAAGGAGCTTCGATTGAAATTACCATTCTGCCTCCTTTTTGGAAAACCTATTGGGCATTTATTATCTACACACTTTTATTAATAGGCTTATTTATTTCATTCAGGAGCTATTTAATTTCTATTCAACGACATAAACATCAATTGCAGATAAAAGATCTGGAAAAAGCAAAGATTGAAGAAGTAAATCAGATGAAACTTCGTTTTTTTACAAATATATCACATGAATTCCGCACCCCGCTTACCCTGATATTAGGACCACTTGAGAAGTTAATTGAAGAAAAGGAGCCAACCGAATCTATAAAAAACCAGCTAAAGCTAATCTATAGGAATGCTGCACGCATGCTTCGCCTGATTAATGAACTCATGGATTTCCGTAAAATAGAAACAGGAAACATGAAGGTAAATGCAACTCAGGGAGATATTGTCGAATTTTTAAACGGAATTTATACTGCTTTCAGAGATATGGCAGACCGTCATAGCATCGAATATAGGTTCGAGAGTAATATTGAATCTCTGGAGACTTGGTTCGACAGAGACCATCTGGATAAAATTTTTTATAATCTTTTATCAAATGCCTTTAAATTTACTTCCGATAAAGGACATGTAGTAATGAAACTAAATCTGTCGGATAACCACAACAGCAATTATGCAGGCATATCCTCAAAAAGTAAAAGAGAGACTCAATTTTTAGAAGTAAGTATAAGCGATAGTGGCATAGGAATTTCTTTAGAAAGGCAGCAACATATATTTGACAGATTTTACCAGTTATCTACTCCTGCAACCAAAGGACGAAAAATGGAAATAGCCGGTAGCGGCATTGGCCTTGCCCTTACTAAAGACTTAATTGAATTGTATAATGGAAAAATTTCTGTAACGAGTAAACCTGGTTATGGAAGTGTTTTTACAGTACTGCTTCCTCTTGGAAAAGATCAATTTACAAGCGAACAACTCGTTTTCAATGACGTTCATGATAACCAGCTTTTAGACCGAAACGATTCGAAAGTAATTCCCTGGGAAGAGTTTGATAGCGATGAGAAGGATTTAAGCCCAGAAACGGCAAACCTCCCTTCGAAGCAGTTGGAAATTATGATCGTTGATGATAATCCTGATCTTAGAATTTTTATTAAACGAACCCTGGAACCGCGTTATAAAGTGATTCAGGCTGCTGAAGGCCACGAAGCTTTGAAACTGGCACAGGAAGTTATGCCTAATTTGATAATTACAGATATTATGATGCCAGGAATGGACGGAGTGGAGTTTTGTGCTAAGGTTAAAGGCAACGCTCTTACCAGCCACATTCCTATTATTATGCTCACCGCCAAAACATCCGATGAATCAAAAATAGAAGGTTTTAAAACCGGAGCAGATGATTATATGCCAAAACCTTTCAATCCGGTTGTTCTCGCCGCACGGGTATTGAATTTGCTTGAATCACGCAGAAAGTTACAGGAGAAATTTCGTAACGATATAATCATGCAACCATCGGAAGTTACTGTAACCTCTATGGATGAAAAGTTCCTGGTCAAAGCAATGGAAATAGTTGAGAAGCATATTGACGATTCCAGTTTCGACGTGAAGGTATTTGTGAACGAAATGGGAATGAGCCGGTCGGTTCTTTACCGCAAGCTGGAAGCCCTCACCGGTCAGTCGGTAAATGAATTTATGAGGGTAATACGCCTCAAAAGAGCCGCTCACCTTCTTACTCAAAAAAAATTAAATGTTTCAGAAATTTCGTATGAAGTTGGCTTCAACGATCCACAATATTTCAGCAAGTGTTTCTGCAGGCAATTTGGGGTAACACCCAGTGAATATGCCGCAAAGTCTGTTAAAAATTAAATTCTTCGTTATTACTTCCAATTATTCTGTGGTACGGTTGGGAAATATATACCCTCAGAATGGGATATATTTCCACACCCTTTAGTGCTTCATACCGTAATTTTAACCATTGAATTTTTTCTATGAACCGTCCCAGAGCATTCAAAAAGCATTTCAGGCTTAATCCGGTTGAATTTATATTCATCCTTATCTTAGTGGCATTAACACTGTTTATTATTTATATAATATGATCGAATTTCAAACATTTCTATTCCCGGAAATACACAGTATTAGAAGATACATAATTATAATGCTGTTTCTGCTTTCTCCATATGGCCTGTCTGCACAGAATAGTCCTTTTCTGGAAATTTCTGATTCAAAACTCGCCAATGGCATTGTATTTCCAAACTGGGAGAAAAAACAGGTTTTTTTGCATACCTATTATGTTGATGGCAATAATCCTTCGGCTTCAGATGGAAATCAAGGAACAGCCGACCACCCCTTCAAAACAATTTCAAAGGCAGCTGAAATTATGGAGCCCGGCGACCGGGTAATTATTCGGGAAGGTGAATACCGTGAGACAGTTCATCCTGCCAGGGGAGGAGAAAGCGCTGAAAAAATGATTACCTACGAAGCAGCAGCTGGAGCAAAGGTAATTATTTCAGGGTCTTTCTTATTAGATATAAAAAGATGGAAAGAAGGGAGAGGATGGATTTATGCCAATCATGAACCTTATACCGAAGACAGTATAATTACGTCCACCAGGATATGGCAATACGATTTTAATGGAAATGAATTCGGAGGATATAATCCTTTTGGTATGGTTAATCTGATGCACGACCGGGAGTATTTGCAATATAAAAAAGTAAATATGGACCGGCACTTTTTACGCAGAGGTATTTTGTTCCTAAATGGCAAGCCACTGGAACAGGTTATGAATCCGGTAGATCTTGCTTCAAAAGATAGTGGGGCATTCTGGATAGAGCACAATGGCTTGCGCATTCATGTGCGGTTTCCAGGGAACTCCCGGCCAGACGATTACAGGATAGAAGCAACTGCAAAAGAACAGGTTTTTGTTCCTTTGGAATACGGTTTGGGATATGTTGCCATAAAAGGCATTACTTTTCAGCATGCCGGAAATGGCTTTCCTGTGCCACAGCGAGGTTTGGTATCGACTAATCGCGGGCATCACTGGTTAATCGAGAAATGCACTATCGAATGGGCAAATTCATTAGGCCTCGATATGGGAAACGAAATGTGGAGCACTGTTCATCAGCCGGGATTGGGCTATCATATTGTCCGAAATAATTTGATTAAAAACTGCGGAATTGGAGGGCTGGAAGCTTTGGGTGCAAAGCAAATGCTAATTGAAGATAATTTGTTTGAAAATATCGGATGGCAAAACGCAGAACTCGCTTTTGAGTCAGGGGCTATAAAGATCCATACCACCATTAATACAATGATTCGCCGAAATGTATTTCGACATATTTCATATGCTCCCGGAATTTGGCTCGATTACCTGGCGAACGAGAATTGCCGGATTACAAAAAATGTTTTTGCTGATATTATTACGGCCAGGGGTGCCATTTATATTGAAGTGAGCCGGCACGATTGCCTGGTTGACCATAATATTTTTTATAAACTTCGAAGTCAGTACTGGCTAAGCGGAGAATACGGCGCAGGCGGAAGCGCATTATATACGGATGGCTCCGACAGTATTCGTTTTTCGGATAATTTAATGTTGGATATTGAGAATACCGGTTATGGCGATTATCTGAATGCCGATCGTATTGTTGGTTCCCGGGGAGGAGTTACCCGCTGGCACAGCGTTACAAACAATATTTTTATCGATTGCCGAAAACATGCCATTGAATTTCCCAATATGTATAACTTTTCAAATGGGAATATCTTCAGCCATGTTCCTCCGGGATATCTAAAGATGGGAAATCCTCTTCCTGCCCTTTTACTGGATATAGAAGCATGGCAAAAATGTTTTGGATGGGAAAAAGACGGAAAAAAAGCAGAGGTTGGCGGAAAACTAAACCCCAATAGTTTGGAACTTTCAATAACCGGTAAAACAATTGAGCTGGAAAAACTCTTCCTAAAAGGCCCTTTTAAAGATTATCAAAAGTTTTTGAACATTAATATCGATCCAAGATTAGGGTATTAAGAACTGCATATTGGCAGTTCCAAAAGTGGAAAAATTTTGTATCCTTTGAGATTGAAGGGAAAGGTGAGATAGCTGGTTTAGGCAATTCAAATCACGCCTATTTGGAAAGTTACTTGAAAATGCAGATATCCTTGGAATTTCGTATGGCTTAAACCGAGGTATCAGCAAAGTTCAATTTTAACAATGCATTTTCCAAACTATCTCATATAATGGCATTAATCATGAAAATCCAGCTCATCCTAATGATAGAGTAGTTTTATTACCATTAGAACCATGTTCACACCAAACATGTTAATGCTTTATTACCAGGCAAGTAACAAGGAGCTAATGTGTTTTACAATATCTTAACTGTAAACCTATTTTGGCACTTTCAGAAGAGCAGAATGCCAGTTATGGCAAAGCCTGTAAATGATCCCAGGCAAATTTCGATTGGTTATTCAATTTATTCTTTGTATTTTTCATCCTGAAAGTGATTGTTTTTGCCTTAGGCATTTCTTGTAACTACTATAAAATAAGAAATTAACATCTCTTCTACGGCTTCGCGTTTTTGGTATAAGTTATAAATGAAATGGAAAAGATTCGAAAATTTGAAGACTAGTGATATCGATAAATTAATCATGCAGCTTCTTTCCGGGGAAGATGAAAAAGCTCTAAAGATTGTTTTCGAGTCATATTTCAACAGACTTGCAGGATTCTCCGTTAAATTTGTAAAAAACAGAGAAATAGCTAGGGATATTACACAAGATGCCATTCTAAGGTTCTGGGAAAAAAGGAATCATCTATCCGACAATACTCGTGTTTTATCATATTTATTAACAATCGTTCGAAATTTGTCCTTGAATTATTTGCGCGATATGCAACGCAATGGGGTTCACTTATCGCTCGACGAAAGTTTTAGTGATGAAATGCTATTAAATTATAAATTACTTTCTGACACAGTATGGGAAGAGTTACTTACCTCAGAACTGGAGGAAATAATTACTAAATCTGCACAATTGATTCCGGAACGCAGTCGCGAGGTCTTTTTTATGAGCCGGATGGAACACCTTTCCCATACCGAAATTGCAAAAAAATTGAATATCTCACAAAAAACCGTTGAAGGCCATATATCAGAAGCACTTAAAATTATTAGAAAGCAACTACCAGTTTATTTGATAATTACAATACAAACAGTGCAATTTTAAAAAAAATACAGATTTTTAGCAAGGGGTTCGGTATTTTTTGGTGTTATACTTTTTGAAAAATCATTTATGAACGACGAAACTATTATCCGTTATTTAAATGGGGATTTAAACCCTGTTGAAACCAGAGAATTTCTGGAATGGTCTAAGCTCGATTCGTCTAACTACGAGCAGCTAAAAAGAATTCATCAGTCATGGGTTTTATCTTCCATAGTTGAAAGTGATTTCAATGCTGATTTCGAAAAGGAATTTCAGCTTTTTCAATTTCACCGGCTCCGAAAACTGAGTGAATTGAAAAAAAACCAACAAATCAAAATTTTAAGATGGGTAGCAGGTGTAGCAGCAGCAATTATTATTCTTTTAGGAGGATACCTTATTGTTTCTAAACAATTAAATAATGATCTAAATTATTTAGCCGATGCACAGAACACCGTTATTACATTAGCAGGAGAAAAGACAAAAATTATTTTGGCTGACGGCTCTGTTATTTGGGTCAATGCCTGCACTAGCCTTAAGTATCCGGCTAATATGATTGGTTCGAAGATTCACTTTTTTCTCGATGGTGAAGCTTTTTTTGATTTCAAAAAATTAAAGGGCAGGAAAATAATAGTGCATACCTCTCAAATTAATGTTAATGTTTTGGGCACAGCATTTAATTTGCGCTCTTATTCTGATGAGAATATTATTGAAACAACACTGGTAAGGGGGATTGTTGAAATTGAAAAGAATGCTACAAAAGCAAATAAATTTAATGAAAAAGTTCGTCTTGAACCTAACCAATCTGCTACTTATATTAAAAATCTTAATAGTACAAGCATTAAAACTCTTACAGAGGGATTAGGCGAAAAAACTAATAGCTTGGAGGAGGTTATTACCTCCGCAAAGCTTAAAAAAGCAAATATGATAGTATCGGAAAATGCAAATCTTGATCTAAAGGTCTCTTGGAAAGAAGGGAAGTTAAATTTTAGAGGAGAATCATTTTTAAATTTAGCAAAAATATTTGAGCGTTGGTACGATGTAAAGATTGTAATTAACGGCGAAAAACTCAAAAAAACAATATTTACAGGGACATTTGAGAAAGAAACTATCGTTCAGGCACTGGAAGCTCTTAGTTACCCTGTTCCATTTCATTATTCAGTAAAAAAGGATTCAATATTTATTACAGAGAAAAAAATGTCTAACTAAAACTACTATTATGACCTGAACCAAAAAAAATAGTCGGAAAATGTTGCTGCATTTCCCGACTTAGCTTAAAAATTTTCAATAATGCCTTGGTAAGAGATAGGCATTATTATGTTTCATTTTAAACACTACAAATGTATGAAAAAAAACACAGAAACCTCTGGTGGGATTATTGTATCTACTACTAAACTAATTAAGATTATGAAATTAGCCACCTTTTTATTAATTGTTAATTTGCTGCAAATATCTGCAATTGGGTACTCTCAGAATGAGCGACTATCAGTGCAGCTAAAAGATGTTTCTATAAGGAATGTCATTTCCGAAATAGAGAAGAAGAGTACCTTTAAGTTTTTGTATCAGGATGATTTTGCTGCGCTTAATGGACTTGTAAGCATTAGTGAAAATAATATCCAGATTTCAGACTTGCTAAATGTTATTTTTGAAAAAACATCAGCTGGATACAAAATACTTGATAATAATCTTATAGTAATAGGTCCTAAGGATTATTTCAGTAACCAAGAAATCAAAGTTACAGGTACAGTGTCTGATGCTTCTACCGGCGACCCGCTTATTGGTGTGAACATAATTATTGAGGGTACCACTTTAGGAACAATTTCTGATGCTGAGGGCCGATTCTCTATTAGTGTTCCAAGTGCTGAATCAATTCTTGTTTTTTCATATCTCGGTTATCTAAGTGAAAAGGTATCGACAGCAAACACCTCCAATCTCGATATCAAGTTATCTCCAGATATCAAAAAGCTCGACGAAGTTGTTGTAATCGGTTATGGCTCTCGCCAGAAAAAAGATCTGACAGGTGCAGTGACCCAAATCAGTTCCGATGAAATTACACAACAAACAAACATGACACCCCAGCTTGCAATGCAAGGAAAAATGGCGGGTGTTTTGGTTACAAATCCCGGAAGCAACCCCAATGCACGACCTTCCATCAGAATCCGTGGTGTTACTACGCTGGGATTCAACGAACCGTTATATGTTGTCGACGGAATTCCTCTGACAGAAGGTGGTGAGGCATCGAGCAACAGTCGCACGCAGGATCAGCGCGGAAATGTTAACGTACTGAATATGATTAACCCGAACGACATTGAGTCTATTTCTGTACTTAAAGATGCATCGGCTACCGCCATTTATGGCGTGCGTGCCTCGAATGGTGTTATCCTGATCACCACAAAGCGTGGTTCCGAAGGAAAGGCAAAAGTTAACTTCACTGCCAGTTACGGGATCCAGAATGTCAACAAAAAATACGATGTTGCCAACATGGACGAATATGTAGCATGGACAAATGAAGCCTGGGCAAATAACGGATCGCTTTCGCCCAATGCCGACCACAAAAAATTCTTTACTTCTGATAATCCCAACTACTTAGGCAACAGTCAGGATTACACCGAAGACTGGCGCAAAGCATCCCTTGTAAAAAATGCAACCATTCAGGATTACAACCTTGGCATTTCAGGGGGCAATAAAATGAGCAACTATGCTTTAGGCGCAGGTTATGCAGCACAGGAAAATCCAATTTGGTACAGCAATTTTAACCGCTACTCCTTCTTCCTGAACTCCGATCATAAACTGAATAAGTTTTTTAAAGTGGGAGAGTCTTTCCGTTTTATTAATTCAAAAACAAAAGAGATTGGCGGAGCAGGGCAGAATACAGTTTTTGGAGCTCCCTGGCAACCTTTATACGATCCGAACGGAATGGATGGTTATGCACTTCCGGGACGTACCATTGATGGTAAATTCCTTGCAAATGGTTATGGCGGGGGCACCAGAAGTGTTTTCCTTACAAACGAAGATTATAGCTACGACATTCGTAACCTGCTGCGCACCATGGGTTCTTTTTATGCAGAATTTTCTCCGTTTCAGGGTTTGAGATTTAAAGGAACTTTCAGTTTCGACTACTATACTAATACTGCTGAGAGAATGCAAACTGACGAAAGGGGATTATTCGAAGCAAACAGAGGATTAAGATACGTAAGTGGAACAACCTATAGAAGACGTGTTAATGAAAATATCAACCTTGTAAAGGAATTCTCTGCAGCATATACCAAAAGCTTTGGTAACCATAATATTGATGTTATTTTGAATGCCATGGATCAACAGGTACAGTGGAACAATTCACAGAACAGTATTGATAATGGTTCTTCTATCACAAGCTGGGATCAGAGACGCATCGATGAAGGCTGGACATCGACCGACAAGAATTTGCTTTATGAAAGGAACCCTTCGGGTTTACAGGGTTACATGGGACGCTTAAGTTATAACTTTAACCGTAAATATTATCTGGATGCAACTATTCGCAGAGACGGCACTTCCAAATTCGGCCCTGGCTACAAATGGGGGACATTCCCGTCTTTTGGTGCTGCATGGCGTATCTCTTCCGAAAAGTTCATGGAAAATGTTTCCTGGCTGAGTGACCTTAAAATCCGTGGAGGATGGGGCAAAACAGGTAACCAGGAAACCAAAGATTATGCATTCTTATCAGTGGTTAACTACAATCCCAAATATGCATTGGGTGCCGGAACTTTGCCTGGCGATGGTATTATTAATGCTGCTGCTGCTTTAGGCGATTTCCCAATTTCCGATATGAGCTGGGAAACAGTAATATCGAGCAGTATTGGCTTCGATGCAGTTTTGCTTAACAATAAACTAAACTTAACTGTCGAATATTATAGCAGAACAACTGATGGTATTCTTCAGACGATTGATATTCCAAGAGTGATTGGAGCTTTGAACAATCCGGTTGTAAACCTTGCAAAGGTCGACAATAAGGGTATGGAATTCCAGGTGGGTTATAACAACAACATCGGCGATTTTGCCTATAATGCTTCTTTTAACCTTACTACCGTTAAAAACTCAGTTAAAAAAGTATACCTGAACAAACCTACAGGTGGCAACTATAACAGAATTGAAGTAGGTTACCCGATGAATTACCTTTATGGATATAAAACAGCCGGTATTTTCCAAACCGAAGATGAAGTTGCGGCATGGAAAGCTACTACCAGCGATCCTGGTAAAGATAGCCAGAAAAAGCCCGGAGATGTTATTTTTGTTGACGTGAATGGTGCTCCTACTGCCGACGATCCTGCCGGAACATATGTGCACGTGGGTGCTGATGGCAAAATCGACGGATTCGACCAGGTTTACCTGGGTAAAAGCATTCCCGGTTATTATTATGGTCTGAATCTTGGCGGCGAGTACAAGGGATTTGACTTTAACTTAACATTCAGGGGAATAGGTGATGTTCAGAAGATTTATACCGATGGCAAACAAAGTATTAATCCTGGTGGATCAAATTTCCTTGCGGTTTACCGCGATAGGTGGACTACTACCAATCCTTCCAATAGTATTCCTAGAGCTATAAATGGAGATCCGTCAGGTAATAACCGAATTGCCGACCGACATGTGGAAGATGCCGGCTTTTTCCGGTTCCAGAACTTTCAAATAGGTTATAATTTCAAAAGTTCCCTGCTGAATAAAATAGGGCTATCGAGTATGCGTTGCTATTTTTCAGGCTCTAACCTGTTTGTTGTAACTCCATACACGGATCTCGATCCCGAGGACAATACCACTCCTATTGTATTTACTGTTGGTGCAAATGTTAATTTCTAATTTTCTGAACTATGAAGAAACAATATATAATACTTAGTTTGATTCTATTGGCCATGATATCGTTCTTTTCGTGCGATGAATCAACCATAGAACTGGATCCTATCGGAGATACCGATGTTACATTTTTTCAGAACGAAAAGCAAATGACCCAGGCTGTGATGGGCATGTACCAGAAAGTTGCATTCTTTTATAATTTCCGAAATAACCAGAATACCTATCTTCAGGCAATCTGGATGTTACCTGGCGATGATTTAACTACTGAAGGCGACCACGCTTATGAAAAATTTGTTTCACTCAATGGCAGTAATGGCCCACTGTCCGATTTTTACAATTACTCTTACCAGATGATAGCCAGGGCAAATGTTGTGCTTCATAAAATTGAGGAAAACGGAGCTTTTGCCTATAAGGTAGATCCTCTGCTCAAAAATCATCACAAAGGAGAAGCTTATTTCTTCAGAGGGTGGATGAATTTTATTCTCTGGAATACTTACGGAACAGCTCCTATTGTAAATAAATGGATAACAAATATTGAAGACGCTTATCCTGGTAATTCAAAAGATACCGAATTGCTTGACCAGGCTTTGGCCGATCTTGACTCTGCCGCCCGGTTGCTGCCTGCCACCTGGAATGCGGCAAACAAGGGAAGGGTTACTCAAAATTCGGCCCATGCCTTACGTGGAAAAGTATTTGTTTTCAGAGGTACTGTAAACAAAACACAAAGCGACTTTACATCGGCTATTACTGAGTTCAACGCAATTTCCGGAGCTTCACTCATGCCAAATTATGGGGATAACTTCAATTATACCAAGGAATATAATGCCGAGTCGTTCATGGAATATTCGGCAAATGAAGCTGCCGGAGGAACAAATAACAATGCCGCCCTTAACAACGACCAATTTGCTGTGGTTGGTGACATCTCGGCATGGTATGGGTGTTTTACCCAAAAGCCTACATGGATTGGTACTGCTGTAGTTTCGGCTACTCAGTCGCTCATCGACTCCTACGAAACTGGCGACCCGCGCATGATCTATACTTTTGTTGCCAACCCAACCGGTGCAATGCAAAAAAATATAGTTAAATATATTCGCGACGGTATGGTTACCAACAATAAAGCAAGCTCGGATCAGTCGAAAAACAACCCCCGGATGCTTCGATATGCTGATGTATTGTTGCTCAAAGCCGAAGCAATTGTGCGTTCGGGCGGCAGTTTAAGCGAAGCAATCGGTTTGGTAAACCAAATCAGAACCCGCGCAAGGAAATCGACCCTTACAGGGGTGGAAGCTGCTGTTCCGGCAAACCTTAATACTGCTGAAACCGATGCTGCCGTGGTACTCGATTGGGTTTATCAGGAACGCCGCCGCGAACTGGCCTGTGAAGACGGGCATCGCTGGTACGATCTGCGCCGCCGTCACATAGCCGGCGAAATTGATCTCAAAACCTGGAACTTCAACTCAAAGAAAACGGATCTGGTGTTTAAAGATTATAACGTGAATTTCCCCCTTCCTGAGCTGGAAGTAATTGATAATCCTAACCTGGACCAAAATACAGGTTATTAAAAGCTTAGCATAGGCTGTCTCAAAAGCTTGAATGGACCAAAATTTGCCTTGTCCGATGCTTTTGTGACAGCCTTACTTTTTTCGAAAACTACTTGAAAACATTCTCTTCGCGAACAGGTATCCGTCTGAATTAGTCTTTTTCTTCTCCTGCTAAAACGAATCCGGGATGTTTCTTGTCCAATAGTTATATTCTAAAAAAACTAGCCGTTAATGAAAAAACTTTCTCTGACCTTTTTAGGGACATGTTCCTTATTCGGAATAAATAGCATGCAGGGCCAAAGCAATTTATCGAAGATAAAAAGGCCTAATATTCTCTGGATTTCGTGTGAAGATATAAGCCCTCGTTTGGGTTGCTATGGCGATAAAGTTGCCCATACTCCCAATATCGACAAACTTGCCAGCCAAGGTGCCTTGTTTACCAATGTTTTTTCAACTGCTGCCGTAAGTGCCCCATGCCGTTCCGGAATTATTACCGGGATGTACCAGACAAGCATCGGGACACAGCACATGCGCACCTCTCATATAGGGCGAACCGATGAGTTACCCACTCCCTATGCTTCCGTTCCACCGCATTATGTGAAAGCATTTCCCGAATATCTGAGGGCTCACGGCTATTTTTGCACGAACAATGCCAAAACCGATTACCAGTTTTCGGGTCCTGGAGATACTCCAATTTCAATTTGGGACGAATGCAGCAAAACGGCAGATTATAAGAACCGTTCCAATCCCAATCAACCATTTTTTGCCATATTTAATTATACCCACACGCACGAAAGCCAATCGTGGAAAGAACCCTTCCGAACCGATCCGGCTAAAGTGATAGTCCCACCTTATTATCCGGATACCGAACCGGTACGAAGAAGTATTGCCCGGCACTACGATAATAATTCAACAGTCGATTCGCTTGTGGGAATTCACCTGAAAAGGCTTGAAGAGGAAGGTTTGGCCGAAAATACCATTGTTTTTTTCTGGGGCGACCATGGCGATGGGCTTCCACGCGGCAAAAGATGGGTTTACGATTCTGGAACAAAAATTCCTCTTGTAGTTCGCTGGCCTGGGAATATCAAGCCCGGAACCGTAATCGACGATCTCATTTCAACCATCGATTTAGGACCTACCGTTTTAGCCATGGCAGGTGTTCATAAACCTTACCACATGCAGGGGAAAGTTTTTCTGGGCAACTGGAAGGAACAATCCCGCGATTACACCGTTTCCGCGCGCGACCGTTTCGACGAAGATTACGATATGGTGCGCACAATCCGCGATAAACGGTTTAGGTATGTACGAAATTATTACCCCAACCTTCCAAAAATTATATGGGTTCCTTTTCGGAACCAGTCGCCCGTTATGAAAGAACTTCTCCGCCTGAAAGCTGAGGATAAACTTACCCCCGACCAGGCTATCTGGTTCGAAAATACACGGGAACCCGAAGAGCTGTTCGATTGCATTGCCGATCCCTTTCAACTGAAAAACCTGGCATACGATCCTGCCTTAAGCAAAGAACTGGAAAGGATGCGTACTGCCCTCGACAACTGGCGGAAAGAAACCTCCGACATGGGCGATATCTCGGAAGAAGATATGGTTGCTAAGATGTATCCCGGGGGAAAACGTCCCAAAACAAGCATCCCTCATTTTGTACCAAATACCGAAAACAACAGAAACTTACAGATATCCAAAGGCGATACATTGAAAGGCCCTGCTTTGATCAGCATCTATTGCGCTACGCAAGGAGCTTCCGTGGTTTATACTTTCGATGAAGGCCCTAATCCTCACTGGCTTCTCTACAATGGCCCGATAAGACTTAAACCAGGTAAAACAACAATCCGCTCACAGGCAGTCCGTTATGGATACGTTCAAAGCGAAGAACAGAAGGCTTCGTTTGTTGTAAATTAAAATACTCCTTTTCATGTTAAAAAAGATATTAGGTTTTTTCTTCGTCTCTTTTTCTGTTTTTTTAATGGCAGCATTTGCTAACCCCAAAAAAGGTGATGTTGTTTTTTCGCAGAAAAGGGAGATAGCCTGGTTGCAGAATAAAAGCATCAGCATAAGTTTCAACTTAAAAACCGGCACATACGATATTTGGGACAAAATTGAGAACAACAAAGTTGTAAACCTGGCAACCTATAAAGTTGAGCAATTCACGTCGGCAGATACCTATGAACGTAAGGTCACTGTTGAAGATATTTCGGATGAATTAGGCCGCGGGCGCAAAATGACCATACTGTGCGAATTTAAAGATAAACCCTCGCTTATTCTTGGGTTTACCCTCTACGATAACGAAAACTTTGCAAATATTAGCTGGGGCTTTTTCAACAAAACCACCGAAGATATCCATATCAAAAAAGCACAGGTATTATCAGGAACAGGTTTCGAAAATTCCGTTTTCACAGATTACTTGGTTCTCGATGGTGAAAGTAACGATTACCAGACCAAAGTATCGCAGTCCGACTCATTGCAGAGCAAAAATAACCTGCTGGCAACCTGGGGGAAGAAAGGCGAACCCAAGAAATCGGTGATTATTGGTGGGTTAACATACCACGAATTCGAAAAATTTGCCCGGGTTATAAAAACACCGTCGGGATTGCAGTTCGACCTTTGGGTGGACGATCCAGTTGGAAAACTTGTTGATAAAGGGAGTGAATATATATCGGAGGACAAATTCTACCTCGACTTTACTACCAAAGGACGTTTCGAAATATTGGAAAATTATGGTAAAATACTTGCGAGGGCCAATAAAGTCGATATCTCGGGAGTCGACTTTCCCATTCTTAATTTCTGGTATGCTTACACCAAAAATTTTGGGGCCGATGAGTTTAAAAATACTTCGGTTGGAACTGTCGAAATGCTGAAAAAAGCAAACGAAACCGGATTTAACAAATATTCCGGGATTGGTATCCGCCTCGAACCCGATGACTATTCCGAGCCCAACAACCAACAAGGTTGGTGGGACGATAAACACTGGCAGATTTACGAAAATGGCCGGCTCGTTGCTCCGCTGGAAACAATGGAGAAGTGGGCAGCGGCTATTAAGAACGAAGGTGGCGAACCGCTGATTTATTTTCAGACTGCCCGCCGTTCGGAAGATTATGCCATAGCCAATCCTGGGCACATGCTGTTTAACGAAACACATAAAAAGCGCTCCAAAGGGATGGGCGGCTGGTGGAAGGAGGGTAACCAGTACTGGGGATACGATTTTACCGATCCGGGCTTTGTTGCTCATATGCGCGATGTATACAGCTATCTGAAAAAAGCGGGAATTAAAGGTATAAAGTACGATTATCCGCTTACCGGATGGGCATACGACGGCGGATTTGAAGACAGACATGCAACCGCAGCATTTGCTTACCGGAATATTTATAAGCTCGCCTACGAAGGGCTTGGAACTGGAAAAGATATTCACGAACGGATGGGGCCGTCGGACATTACTTTAGGTGTTATAACCACTCAGCGAACCGAAGGCGATAATGATATTGTAATTCCACCGATGACTGCCAAAACCGGGTTACGCTGGTATAAAAACCGGGTGGTTTACCATTGCGATCAGGATGCACGCAATCCCTTCAGAGCTCACCCTACACCTGTAAGGTATGCCTGGCAGTCCATGTACACCATGACTTACATTACCAGCGGAAGAATGGAAATTGGCAAATATTTCCATAAAATGACCGATGAGATGCTTTACGACTTGTCGCGGGTGATCCCATTGCACCAGACACCCCAGTCGGCAAGACCCATTGATGCTTTCTCAGGAAAAAAATTTCCGGAGGTGTACGACTTTATGGTAAATCCCGACTGGCACCTGCTTACTTTTTACAATACCAGTTGGACAGGCGATAAATGGCCCGAGAAATGGAACGACCGTATAAAAAAGTTTCCTGGCGAAATGATCCCCGGAACAGTGTCCGTCGATCTTTCGGCTTCAACTGACGATGGAGGACTGGGGCTTAACCCGAATGAAACTTACTACATCTGGGATTTCTGGAATTATAAGCTTGCCGGGAAACTGCAGGGCAATACGCAGCTTTCGCAGGATTTGCTTGCCGGTGAGGCCTATATGTTTGCAATTCATAAAGTTCAGAAGTATCCTCAGTTTATATCAACAAACCGTCATATCATGCAGGGCTACCTAGATTTAACTGTGAAACCATACTGGGAGGATCAAAAGCGTGTTCTTTCAGGTGAATCTGCCGTTCCTGGCAAGGAGGACTATAAAATTGTAATAGCAACCAATAAATACCGTCCAGCAAATTTCGGAGCTTCTTCCGGCAAGGTCGAATGGAAATGGCTGAACGAAACAGGGGGTATTCTTGAGCTTATTATACGCTGCGATAAAAATGAACAGGTAAAATGGTGGATTGATTTTAGTACCCGCTAATATATAAAGAAGATGAGAACACTACTGACTTTGTTTATGATCCTGCTGATTCAGTTAAATGCAGTATCGCAGCCTGTTCCTATTGTCAGGGGACTTCAATTTACCGAGGGTCCGGCCATTGACAAGCAGGGAAACTTATATTTTTCCGACGTAAAAGCGCAACAAATTTATGTTTATACCAGGAATAAGGGTCATCATTTGTTTCTGGACAATACCGGTGGAGCCAATGGGTTGTACTTCGATAAGCAGGGAAATCTGATTGCTTGTGCAGGTAAGGCTCGTAAACTGGTTCTTATAACACCTTCGCGTGAAATCAAAACCCTGGTCGATTCGTATGGAGGTAAAAAGTTAAACAGTCCCAACGATCTGTGGATTGATCCAAAAGGCGGTATCTATTTTACCGACCCCCGGTATGGCAACGCCAATGACCTGGAACAGGACGGTATGCATGTGTATTTTTTTATACCCCGCGATAGCAACCTTATCCGTGTTACCAAAGATCTGGTAAGGCCTAACGGAATTGTTGGCTCTCCCGACGGAAAACTGCTTTATGTTGTGGATCAGGGGGCGCAAAAAACTTACCGCTATCAAATTCTCCCCGATAGAAGTTTAACAGGCAAAGTTTTGTTTGCCAATGTTGGTACCGATGGAATGACAATTGATTCCAAAGGCAACATTTATATTACCCACCAAAAAACTGTACAGTGCTTTGCTCCTGATCAAAAACTCCTGAACACCATCACATTCGATGCTATGACAACCAATGTGGTATTTTATAAAAAGCAGCTGTTTGTTACTACACAGGCAGGCGAAGTCTTTCAAATAAATCTGAATTAACATGAATCAATCGGAGAAACTTTTTCCCTGGATGATCTGGTTGCTGAGGGTTGCAACAGGTTGGCACTTTCTTTACGAAGGTCTTGTAAAACTTTATAATCCGGGTTGGACTGCAGCAAGTTATCTGGCCAATGCTAACTGGATATTTTCTGATTGGTTTCATCTCCTGGCCCGGTCGAATGATGTACTTCAGGTGGTAAACTTCTTAAATATCTGGGGATTAATTTTAATAGGAACAGGTTTGATGCTTGGAATAGGAATTCGGATAGCGTCCATCGGCGGAATTCTTTTGCTGATGCTATATTATATGGCAAATCCCTCCTTAATAGGGGCGAAGTACCACAGTGTGTCTTCCGAAGGGAGTTATCTATTCATCAATAAAAACATTATTGAAGCGCTGGTATTGTTGGTAGTGGCTGTTTACCCGGCTGGAAAGCATATCGGTTTATCCGGTATGGCCAGTCGGGTATTAAAAATTTTTGGCCTCAGGCTTAAGACAGTGCAAACGTCATGCAGCGATATCCGAACCGAATCGCGCAGGATGCTGCTCCGGAACCTGGCCGTGCTGCCGGTGGCTGGATTGTTTTCCCTGGCATTTATTAAAAAGAGAAATTCAACTGCTGCCGATGCTTTCACCGGAGCTACAACGTTATTTACACCGGATAAAGCCATCGCGGAACAAGCCAGGGATAAAATTTTTCACGCGAAAATCGGCAACATGGATATTAGCCGGCTTATTTTGGGGGGCGGTTGTTTGGCTGGCTGGCAACATGCCCGCGACTTAAAATATGTGAACGAACTGGCATCAAAATATAATAACCGGCAGCGGATTCTGGAAACCTTGAAACTTGCTGAAAGCTCCGGTATTAATGCTGCAAATGTTTATGCTTCGCAGTTGCACATTTTGCATGATTATAACAACAATTACAGTGGAAAACTCAGCACCATCGTTGGTGTTGCCATTAATGCTGACGACTGGGTATCGGAAGTTGACAAAGTTATGGCCCTTGGTGCCGGTCTTGTTTATATTCAACCCGCTGTTTCGGATCGTTTGGTTAAATTCAGTGAAATATACCTGTTGGAGAAAGCCATTGCGTATATCCGGAGCAAAAATCTACCGGCAGGCATTGGATGCCATTCGGTGAAGGTTATAGAGGAATGCACTGCTGTTGGCATTACTCCCGATTTTTATGTTAAAACCATTCATCCTGATACATACTGGTCGGCAAATCCGGTCGGAAACCGTTTTGAATTTGATCCTTCCATGCAGAAATTTTACCCGGATCATAACAAATATCACGATAATATTTTTGACCTATTCCCTGAACGCACCATCGACTTAATGAAAGATGTCAAATGTCCCTGGATCGGATTTAAAACGCTTGCATCAGGAGCATTAACGCCAGGCGATGGTTTTAGGTTTGCTTTTGAAGGGGGAGCCGATTTTGTTTCAATCGGCATGTTCGATTTCCAGATTGAAAAAAATGTAAAAACAGCGTTGGAGGTTCTTCGGTCGGATCTGCAACGGACAAGAAAATGGAGTTCATAACAACTGTAAAATGGAAAAAAGACGTGATTTTATAAAGGCATTTTCGGCGCTTACCATGGCAATTGCCGGTTCGGGACTTGGCAGTTTTGTTAATGCAAAACCAACGGCTGACCGCTTGGGAAATTTACTTCCTTTACGCCCCCTGGGGCGCACTGGCGCTAAAGTTACCATGCTGGGCATGGGCGGATTTCATATCGGCTGTGCCATGTCCGAAAAAGAAGCCGAAAAAACCATTGAAGTGGCCATGGAAGGAGGAGTTAGGTTTTTCGACTGCGCTCAGGCTTATTGCGGTGGAGAAACTGAAAAAAGGCTCGGACGGATTTTAACGCCAAAATACCGTGACGTGGTTTACCTGATGAGCAAAACCCTTGCTCCCGATGCAGCCTCAGCCCGTAAGTCACTCGAAGAATCTTTCAGGAACCTCAAAACCGATTACCTCGACCTCTGGCAGGTGCATAGCCTTAAAACATTAAAAGATGTTGACAACCGTGTGGCCAACGGGGTGCTGGAAGTGATGCTCGAAGCAAAACAATCGGGCAAGGTACGCCACATTGGCTTTACTGGCCATGTAAGCCCAAAAACCCATACCCTCATGCTCGAGAAAACCGGTATTTTCGATGTTTGTCAAATGCCGGTAAATGCGGTCGATCCGAATCATTCAAGTTTTATTCTGGATGTGATACCCGAATTAATTAAACGGGAAATGGGAATTGTGGTAATTAAGTCACTTGGCGGTGGTTCTTTTTTTGGAGAATCGCCCCGATTGCCGGGATGGAACATCAAGGATCCGGTTATTCCCGCCAGGATATCAGTTCGGCAGGCATTGGAATTTGTGTGGTCGTTGCCGATAAGTGTTTTGGTTACAGGCGCCGAAAATGCTGCCATGTTGCAGGAAAAAATTGACATGGCCAAAAGCTTCAGGCCCATGGACGAGCAAACCCGTAACCGGCTTATCGAAAGGGTAGCCGACATGGTTGGCGTTGCCGAAACAAATTACAAATCGGATAAGGTGTAATCATGGCAAAAATCTTCTTTATGCTGCTGTTGCTTTTCGGTGTTGAAGTTTATTCGCAGACGCCATCGGTAGTATATTTAGGAAATCGGAACATAAAAGTCGGCATACGTCCCGGAATTGGCGGACGTATTGTTTTTTTCGGCTTAACCGATAGGGGAAATATATTGAAACAGGACACAGTATTATGGAACGAGCCGGAAGCCGCAAAGCCCGGACCCGAGACCGTAAACAGTTATAAACCTTATCATGGGAACCAGGTTTGGCTTTCGCCTATGGGACAATGGTGGCAAAATCAGAATATTTATCCATCCAAAAAGGGCGACAGATGGCCTCCCGATCCTTATCTGATTTATTCTTCCAATAAAATAATTTCTCGGAGCAACAGTGCAATGGTTTGGCAAAGCCCCGAAAGTCCGTTGTCGGGCATTCAGTTAACCCAGCAAATTGAAATTATTGGTACTGCATCCCTGAGTTATCGGGTTAAAGCCACAAACGTGCGGGACACCGCCTTAAGTTGGGGCCTTTGGATCAATACACCTGTTGAAGGCAAGGCCAGGTGCTTTGTTAAGGTTTCATCGGTAAATTCAGTAAAAATAAAGGATAAGGAAAAACTTCTCCACATGATGCCCTATTCGGTAGTCGATAGTTTTTTCTCTTTTGATCCATATCAAATTGAAGTTAAAGAAGCAAAAATATATTCCAAGGCCTGCATTACTCCGCTTATGCATCTTATTGCTGTCTTTCATAAAAATCAACTCATGATTATTGAAACAATAGGCGTTGAATCAGAAAAAATTCACCCCGACCAAAATGAAATTGAAATTTTCAACCAGATTGCTCCCGATCCGGTTGAAGATCTTCTGGAGCTGGAATTTCATTCTGCCTACAAAACCATAGCGCCTGGCGAATCCATTGCCATGGAGCAGGTCTGGACTTTATTCCCTTACGACGGATCCGAAAAAAGGGACGATCAGCTAAAATTTTTACTTTCTAAGCTCTCATGTTTATGATTAATACTTTAATAATGAAGATTAAATTATTCAGCGTTTTCACCTTCGTCATTATATTGTTTGTATTTGTTTCGTGCGGCAATCGCCTGCCCAATGGATTTCTTACCAAAGAACAGGCCAAACGGAATATTGAAAATATCCTGGATAGTATCCGGTTACCTCAGATTTTTGGAGACACAATCAACCTTATAACGTTCTCGGGTTTTAAACCAGATATGGAAGGAACAACCAATTTTCAACCTTTCATTAAAAAAGCCATCGACAGTCTGGCATCAAAAGGTGGTGGATGGCTGTTATTTCCAAATACACAGGATATTAAAAGCTGGCTCAGGTACACCGAGACCTATAGGATAAACGGCCCAGTTGAAATCAAAAGTAATATCGGAATTATAATTGACCGTTCTGTGAGGTTGTTTTTTCCTTTCAATCCTTCTGATTACCTGGTTAACGGGAAAGGAGTTCTTACCCGATACGAGGGTACTACTATTTATTCATTCTCGCCACTGATCAGGGCTTTCAATCAGGAGAACATTGTAATTAAATCGCGTGGTAAATCGGGAGCCTTACCAGTAATCGACGGTGATGGCGAAAAATGGCAGCAATGGATGTGGAAGGGGGAAGCAGAACATGAAAAAATCGGGGAGAAACCTTCGTACCAGTTGCTCAAGGAAGTGAATAATGCCGATATACCAATTGCACAGCGAGTATATATTAATCCCTCAGCCGATTATTTCCGACCCGAAACCATGGAGTTTTTCCTCTGCAAAAATATCCTGATCGATGGAATCAAAATTACCAATTCGCCTTTTTGGTGCGTTAAACCCGTGTTTTCCGAATCGTGTACATTTCGTAATATGCAATTCGATGCCATGGCGGTTAACAACGACGGTATCGACCCCGAGTCGTCCCGTAATATTCTTATTGAAAATATTATGTTTGCCAATCACGACGATAATGTGGCCATTAAGGCAGGGCGAGACAAAGAAGGTCGCGATGGTGCCCTGGTGAAGGGAACAGAACTCGAAAACATAAAATCGCTTTACATAAAAAACGGAAGAATTACCGGTCCGACCGAAAATGTAGTTATCCGCAACTGTCATTTTCACGGTCACCACGCTATTTGCATCGGCAGCGAAATGTCGGGTAGTGTACGGAATATTTATGCTGTGGATAACTATTCGGTAGGAGAGGTGAATATGGGTATTTTTATTAAAAGCAGCCGTTTACGAGGTGGTGTGGTAGAAAATATTTACATAAACGGACTTCAGCTTAACAGCACTAAAAATGAGGTCATATCTATTGTTCCCAACTACGATAAGGCCGATCAAAGCCCTTATCCACCTTTTTTCCGGAATATCCAGATCGAGAATGTGCAATGCAAATCGAGTAAATCAGGTATCCTGATACATGGATGGTCCGACAGTCCGGTTGAAAATGTGATGCTTCGGAATATCAGCCTCAGTGGGGTTTTCGGTCGCAAATTGCTGGTGAATCAGTCAGCAAATATCAGGCTTCAGCATGTAACGATAAATGATACCACTTATAACGAGGTGATTAATAATTCAGGGAAAGATGACACTCCTCCCGGAAAAATATAACATCAAGTAAATAAACCATGTATTGTATAAATAACGTAGAATACTAGCCTTCATTTGGCGGTTTCGATAAAGAAATTGCTAAAGAAAAGCTTAAAACTAACTGGATTACTATCATAAAAATTTACCAGAATGGATGCAAATGATTTCGATTATGGGTGGCGAAAAACAATTAGCCCTTGAGATCGCAAAATACCTGAAACAAACTACATGGGATTTTTTTAATGAAATAAATCAGATACTTAACTAGACTCGTAAGATGAAAAAGATAAAAGCAATAAAAAAAACAGGGTGGGTACTTGTTGTCACTTATACTCTTGGGGCAGTTATGGCTTTTACTTTATGGCAAAAGAAACCCTCGGTAAATGAGCTGGAAACCCGATATGCGGAAATGCTCAAAAATGGAAAATATGATGAACTGATAACAATACTGGAAAACCTTTATCCTGAAGCAGATTTCATTAATACTGCTCAGGCAATTGCCCAGGCCATTACCAAAGATGCAACACATGGGTTGTTTCTTATCGACAACCTGCACAAAAAAAGCGACTTATTATCGAGCTCGCTGGAAGCAGAATTACTCATGAAAGTTTCAACGGGTTTGGACCTGAAGCCCTGGGAACTGAAAAAAAATGCCCATCAGTTTGATTTGGTAACTACCGATCAGATAGCGGAACGCGCAATTAAACTTTTAAATCATAACGACCCCTTTGTATCCGGATTGGCAGAGTTTGCAATCTCGAACCGGGTAGCTTTGGAGAATGCCGAAAGTTTAAAGGAATATCCGGGTAAAGAAGTTCCAAGCTGGTATCCAATATGGCTGCAACGCATTGTTGGCGACAATATCATCAGCCTTGATTATACTCGCCAGGCCACAGAGCAAGGAGTTCACCGATCGGTAAAACTATTAACCGAGGAAGTGGAGAAAGTTTTAAACCGAACTGCAAACCTTCTCAACGAAATTGAAGAAAAAGGAAGCCATTCACAAATAACCAATTGTGGTGAAGTATTTTCAAAAATGAAAACAATTTTTGCTGAAATGCAACAAACCAACGATTTACTTACGGCCCGGAAACAGTACTTCGCGTTGCGTACCCTCGCCCGGCAAGTTGTAATGCAAAACCCGGCCTTCGATTTTCAAAAGATTGTTTATGCGCTCCACTATGGGTTCGATGATTTTGGCAACATCACCAATGGGGGAAAATCATATGTTATCAAGCCAGGCGGCGACTTGTACATAAAAAATGGGTTTACCCCGGCAAGCCCGGCAAATGCTTTATTAGAAGGCAAACTTGGCCCTGGCCATACCCGAGGAATCGAGCTTCATTACGATGCCGACCGTATTCTGTTTTCTTTTGCCCCTCAGCCTCAGTACTATAAAATTGAATTATGGGAATCGGACCAAGGCTTTGATGACAAGGTATATGGAATGAGCCAGCCCAATAACATCTATGAAATCAATATCGAATCTAAAGCTATCAAACAACTCACCAACGACCCCTTGCACATCGATATCGAACCCACCTACCTGCCCAATGGCGACATTGTATTTTCATCCGATCGCGGCGAATTTGGCAGCCAGTGTTCGGGCAATTACTTTCAGAACAAACGCATTGTAAACCGCTACCGGATGTCGGCCGATGGAAGCAATGTGAGGGCTATTAGCAATAACAAGGATTTTGACCGTTATAACCACGTGCTCGACAACGGACAATTGATATTTACGCGTTGGGAATACCAGGAAAGGCATCTTTATTATGTTCATAACCTTTGGGTCTCAAGACCCGATGGTTCGATGGCCGATGCCATATTTAAAGAACATATGAATGCCCAAGCACCAATGGCCCTGCGCGATGCACGGCAGATATGCGGCACCGACCAATTGATTGCCATTGGCTGTGGCCACCATGAGTGGGAACAAGGTGCTGTAATTCTGATTGACCCAAAAATGGGAACCAACGAACCCAATGGCATGACTTTAATTACTCCTTCCATTTCGAAACGTGAGGGCGGCATTGGCAAAGGAAAAATCGTTAAAGGGGGCGGCATTCCAGATAATGGTGGATTGTACCAGCAGCCCTTTGCCCTAAGTGAAAGTGCGTTTTTGGTTGCCTTTTCCTATAACTACCCCAGGGCCTATACCCACGGGTTTAATTTTGGGCTGTACTATATTGATGTTTATGGGAACAAAGAACTGATTCACCGCGATCCTATTTTATCGGTTTGGTATCCGATAGCCTTAAAAAAGAGACCTGTGCCATCAATCATAACCGACTCACCTGGAACGGCTGGCTACGCAACCATATACGCAACTAATGTATACCAAGGCGTTGACGATGTTAAACAGGGAGATATCCATTATATAAGGATAGGCCATGCCACCGAATGGCCAGCTAAACAAATCGATGATCAACCCCATAACTATAACCATCTGCATTACACTCCTTCCGGATCCTGGTCCCGCACCTTAGGTATGTCAACCTGGAATCCGGTGCGGGTTATTGGCACCGTTCCCGTTGAAGAGGATGGTTCTGCTTATTTTAGAGTTCCTGTCGATGTGCCGGTATATTTTCAGGCCCTCGACAAAAACATGACAGAAGTACGCAGAATGAGGTCATTTGTAACTTTCGGACGAAGCGAAACCCGGGGATGTACAGGTTGTCACGAAACCCGCGATGAAGCTCCCATAGCATTAAATTTTGTACCCAAAGCACTTTTACATGAACCTTCTCTGCCGCAACCTCCAAGTTGGGGAGATACTATCCTGGCCGATTATGAAGATCATATTCACCCCATTTTCGCTAGAAACTGCGAACAATGTCATTCGGTAGACAATCCTGCAGGGGGATTCGAATTTTCTTCCCGGCGCGTGGATGGATATTACCAGGCATACCGCACCCTTTTTGGATTGAAAGCAAACGACCCAACCCCGGTACAGGAATTAAATGCTTTTTTACTCACCTTCGGAGAAGGACACAATGTTGTAACTGATAAGGAATCACTTAAAATGATGGAAGAAAACCGATATCCTGGCCAATTGGTAACTATTTCCAATAAATTCAGCGATGCCAGCGTAACGAAAGTTCGTGAGTTTGGCTCAGGGAACAGTAAACTAATACAGGTTCTTTTGTCGCCCAAGCATCAGGAAAAAGTTAAATTAAACGAAAAAGACTGGAAAGACCTGGTAACCTGGATTGACATGAATGCACCATACTGGGGCTCTTTCATCGATAAAGAACCCGTTCGGAAAGGAAACAAACCGGTACGTGTAAAAATCCCAATGGGGCAAACTTTTACTACGCAAAAATAAATTATGAAACATAATTATTATGAGAAAAATAGTTGTATTGACCCTTGTTATATCCCTTTTTCTGAATATTAGTGCCCAGGAATCGTTGTACAGGTCGCCTGTTGATATACAATTTTCCCCCGATGGAAATACCCTTGCGGTTACTGATTTCACTAAAGGCTGCATCTATTTTATCGATCCCCAATCCCAAAAAACAGTAAAGGAATTAACTGGATTTAACAGGCCCTTTGGTTTGGCATGGCTTTCCAATGCCCAAATCGCAGTTTCGGAATATGGTTCACACAAATTAAGTATCGTTGATGCAAAAAAATACACCACCTCCCAGAAAGTAGCTTGTGTTAAATATCCTATGGGAATTACCAGAGCAGGAAATAGCAAAGTTTTGGTTACGGGTTTTGGATTGGGGGAACTTGGAATTGTAGAAACGGAAACCGGAAAGCAAACCTCTGTATTGCCCGTTTGGTACCAGCCCGACTTTGTGGCAATTTCGCCCGATGGGATAAAAGCTCTTGTCTCAAACCTTACTCCAAAATCTTCTGGTACCGGAGCCAAAGTTACATTGATTAACTTATCCGCACAAAATAGTTTAACCCATATTGAACTTCCCTTTGGTAGTAGCAATGTGCGGCAAATATGTTTTTCTCCCGATGGAAAATGGGGTTATGTGGTTCATACTTACGGAAAGATAATGCTTCCCACTACTCAGGTAGAGCGGGGTTGGATTAACACCAATGTTTTCAGCATTCTCGATATTCAAGCTGGGAAAGTATATGCAACTTTGTCATTCGATTTTGTGATCCGAGGTGCTTCTGACCCATGGGGCATAACCCTTTCTCCGGATGGAAGCCGGCTATACGCCACCTTGGTTGGTGTGAATGAACTGGCTGTGGTAAAACTCGATAAACTGCATGAGTACCTTTCTGGAAAAAGCACACCCACCAACCTTCGAAAAAGCGATGCCAATGCAGAAATAGCATACAATATTTGGGAGAAAATCTATAAGGATCCATCGCAGAGGAAGATTCTGTCCGATCAGCTTGCGGCATTATATGCTGCAGGTTTACTCGAAAGGTTTCCGCTCGAATTAACCGGACCACGAGGTTTAGCTGTCAGCCCTGACGGAAAATCGGTGGTGGTTGCCTCCTATTTTTCGGGCGAACTGGCTTGGTTCGACCTAACAAAAAACAGGATCACCCACAGACTGATTTTGGGGAAAGAACCCGAACCTGGTCCTGAAAGAGTGGGAGAAATCGTATTCCACGATGCAAAATCCTCATTCCAGGGATGGCTTAGTTGCGTATCATGTCACCCCGCAGGTAGGGCCGATGGGTTAAACTGGGACTTGATAAACGACGGCATTGGCAGCCCGAAAAATGCCAAATCTTTGCTACTTTCACATGCTACTCCCCCATCAATGTCCACCGGTATTCGCGCTAATTACGAAGTAGCCGTAACCAAGGGATTTCACCTTACCAAATTCAATTATGCCGAACCAAAATATGAGGAGGCTGTTAAAGCTTATCTGCGTGCAATGCAGCCCGATCCAAGCCCATACCTCACAGAAAAAAACGAACTTACCGAAAAAGCAAAACGCGGAAAGATAATTTTCGAAAGTAGTGAAGCCGGTTGTTTTAAATGCCACAGTGGGCATTATTTTACAGACCAGAAACTGCACAACGTGGGAACAAAAAGCAAATACGATAAACATGAGAATTTCGATACACCAAGCCTGATCGAAGTATGGAGAACGGCACCCTATCTTCACGATGGAAGTGTTCCAACGCTCGAAGAATTATTTTTCCCGGAACACGGTAAGCCCCATAAACTTGGAAATACAAAACATCTTAGCCGGAGCGAACTCGAAGCACTTTTAGAATATGTAAAATCGCTATAAATGATCTATTTAACAACTTTTTCGAAACTCAGATTTTTACAATTACTGGCTGTTTTGCTAATAATTCATAACACTGCAACCGGCAAAATTCTTCTCCGAAAATGTAAGAATGTTGAAATAGCTCCAAATTTTTGGTACAACCCGATGAAAATGTCCGATAACACCCTCCTTGCTTTTAATGAAAAACAGGGAGTATCTTTTTCAACGGGAGAACTTCATTTTCAGCGGGTAAACCATTGGGATGACTTCGATTGCTTGATTTCGGTGAGTCTTGAAAATGCCATTCTTGACAGTCACATGCTCTATTTTCAGAAGTCGGAAACCATAAACAGAGTTAAATTGGTTGCCGAAATTGAATTTGACCATCCCATTATTGGGTTTATTGCAGATGGATTTCTGTTTGCAGAAAGTAACCACTATTTCGCGCCCAATCCAACCCATACCAAGCCCGCAGAAAAAAGGAATATCTGGTCGCTCGAAGAGGAATCCAGCTGGGCACCTTTGGATAAGGTTACCTTTTTGTCTCCCACCCGAATCAGAATTGAATTCACAAACCAATCTGCAACAGATCCTTTGAGGGTGGTTACCCTCCGTACAAAACGATATTTTAATAACAGAATCAATTTTTAATCAACTAAAAATGAATATTTCGCGCAGATATTTCTTAAAAACAACGGGGTTAACTACGGGAGGGATAATAGTTGCAAATAACCTTCCAGGTTCTGGTACCAATGAAGAACTCTACCAGAAAAAAAACAAAAATGTTTTTTCAGGAATTCAGCTCGGAACCCATAGTTTGCTCGATGAAGGGATAGAGTGGGTACTTGATTTTTTGAAAGAAAAAGGGGAGATAAATACAATCATCACCTACAGTCATGCTTATTATGGAGCTGATAGCCGTCCCGATTCAGTGTTGGCCGACCATGGCAAAGGGTTACACAGCTTCAAAAACCGGAATCTTCCGAAAGTTTGGGTGAAACATCGCGACGAGTTCTTTAATGGTCTGCTTTTGAAGCATCAGAAACAAACCCTCGAAAATGAATTCTTTGGAAGGGATGCGTTTGCCGAAATGCGTAAACCTCTCGATAAAAGAGGTATGAAGGTTTATGTACGTCTTTTCGAAGCATGGGCCAAAGATGGCATTGGCAAAATTGAAAACTATGAAAAAGTACTGACAGTTGACATTAACAGTAAGCAGGGCCGCGGTCCATGCTGGAACAATCCCGATTACCAGCAGTGGATTTTTGCAACCGTAAAAGATATTTTTACAAATTACCAGGTTGATGGAATACAATATGGAGCCGAAAGAGTCGGCCCATTATCGGAGCTTTTATTTAAGGGCGAAACACCAAATTGCTTTTGTAAGCATTGTACCAAAAAGAACAGCGATAAAGGGGTGGATCCCGAACGTGCAAAAACGGGTTTCAGGGAAATCGATGTGTTGATGAAAAAAATCCAGAACAATCAGGTTCCTGCCGATGGGGTGCTGATCTCTCTCATGGGCATTGTCTTCAAATATCCTGAGGTGCTTTCGTGGGAGCGGAATTTTTATGATGGAGGAGAGCAAATCAACCAGGGAATTTACAGCACGTTAAAAGCCATTAATCCTGCAATACAGGTAGGCCGCCATGTCGACCACCAGCAATCGAGCTGGGATCCAATTTACAGGGCAATGGTACCTTATAGCCAGATGGCTTCCTACAACGATTTTATCAAACCTATTCTGTATCACGATATTTTGTCTCCCCGCTTGCGTTACTGGTATATCGAACGAATTAACAAACTTATTGGAAAAGATTTTACCCAAAACGAACTTTTAAACGGTTTTTACGCCATGATGAGATTCCACCCGGCTGCCGAAATACCTTTGAACGAACTGGAAAATACCAGTATGCCAGCCGAATATGTGGCTACCGAAACGCAAAGATGTATTGCAGGCGCGTCAGGTAAATCAAAGGTTTATTCGGGTATTGGATTCGATGTTCCCTGGCATTTGCCGCAGGGAGGCATTGCACCGAGGCCGGCAAACCCGGAACTGGTTTACAAAGCTACACTTGCCGCATTAAATGCAGGTGCCGCCGGCGTAGTGGCTTCGCGCGATTACGATGAAATGCAGACTCACAATATTGAAGCCTTTGGCAGAGCTGTAAGAGAATTTAATTCAAAATAATGATGAGATCAGTTACAATTCTATTAATTATACTGAGGGGAATTCCGCTTCTTATGAACGGTCAGAGCCTGGTCCTGGAACAGGAAACGGTCGAGAGTAATATCCTGAAAAGGAAAATAAGCTATTCCGTTTATCTGCCCTCAGATTATGAAACATCGAAACGCAGCTATCCGGTGCTATATCTGCTGCATGGCGGTGGAGACGACCATACTGCCTGGGTGCAATCAGGCGAAGTACAGTTTATTGCCGACAAGTGCATAAATCAGGGTGTAGCCACTCCCATGATAATTGTGATGCCTGATTCCAAACCCGGAAAAAGCCGGTATTTCAATGGTTATAAGGGTGAATGGTTATATGAGGACTTCATCTTTCAGGAATTTATTCCGCATATTGAAAAAACCTACAGGGTTAAGTCCGATAAAAGATACAGGGCAGTTTCGGGCTTATCAATGGGAGGCAGGAGTGCTTTCACCTATGCTTTGCATCACCCTGAAACATTTGTGGCATGTTGCCCCTTAAGTCCCGGCGCAGGGGCACTGGAACCGGAAAAAGCAAGGGAGTTCTATTCCCCCCGGGGGTTTGAGAAAGCTTCGGACAGCGAAATCCTGTCGTACCATAACAATCACAGCATTATTCCCCTGATTGAGAAGATATCCGAAAATCAGAAAAATGCCGTACGTTTTTATCTCGATTGTGGCGACGATGATGGTTTGAGCGTCGAAAATGCGCTTGTGCACGTTGCAATGAAAAGGCACAATATTCCTCATGAGTTTAGGATCAGAAACGGGAATCACAACTGGACATACTGGCGCGAAGGTTTGGAATCGGTTTTGGCTTTTATCACCGAAAGTTTTCATAAATAATGTATTGGTATGGAGCGGAGAAATTTTATTAAAAAGAACATCACAGGTTTAGCCGGGATTGCGGTTCTTCCTAAAATTTATTATAGCAGCAAATCAAACTTTTTTCCCACTGGCGAAAAGCAAATGCTGATTGGAACACCGGTAATACCTGTTTATCTTTACGAGAAAGGTATTCCGGAGGCACTTCGGGAAATGCAGGAAATTGGAAGGATAAACACGGTAATGACCTTTAGTCATACTTTTCAGTTTCGCCAATACAGGAAAAATTTCGGGCCCATGACTGATGCTGCAGGGAAGGAAATTACCGATGTATTTGTTAAAACCAACCCGGCTTATTATCAGCGAAAAGAATGGCAGGGAAAAAAACCCGATGCCAGATATGCCGACCGCGATATCCTGGATGAATTGAGCGAAGCAGCAAAACCCAGAGGAATGAATGTATATGCCCGTATTCTTGAACCTTACGTGATTACGGGAGCAATTCCGGGATTTGAAGATTTTGCCGAAATAAATACGGGTGGCGAGGCCGGGAAAAATGTTTGTTTTAATCATCCGGGTTATATTGGTTACTGGCACTCGGTTGTTGAAGACCTCATCCGGTCGCACCCGCATCTGAACGGGTTTAAATTCGGGCAGGAACGCGGAGGTCCCATCATGGGTTCACTGGGAGGGGAAAAGGCAACTTGTTTCTGCAAGCATTGTTTGGCACTCGCAAAAAAAAGAGATATAAACGCCTCCATAGCCAGGGAAGGAATGAAAGCCTTGCAACAGTTCGGAACTGGGGTAATGAAAAATGGCGAAGTACCACGCGACGGGTTCTTTGTGTCATTCTTCAGGATAATTTCACAATACCCAGATTTACTGAGCTGGGAAAAACTTTGGATGGACTCGCGCGAGGAGCAGCGAAAGCGGATGTATAAACAGATTAAAGCCATTAATCCGCTTGTGGAAGTTGGATGGCATATCGATCATGGTTTGACCTGGGACCTCATTACCCGGACTTTTAACGACTACAGTACCATGGGAAGTTATTCCGACTGGTTGAGTATTGCCGTTTATTTCGACAGTATTGGCAGGCGCTCGCGAAACCATTATGAAAAATTTTACCAGAAGCTGTTGTTTGGCGATGCTTCTCCCCAATATTCATACCCAATGTATCTGAGCATGCTGGGCCTTGATCCGGAGAAGGAACCTGTGCTGGAAGAGCATCAGAAAAAAGACACTCCTTTCAGCAGCGAATATGTTTATAACGAATGTCTGAGGGCCGTGAAGGCAGTGAATAAAACAGCGAAAATTTATGCCCGCCCGGGGTTCGATATGCCCGGATATAATTGTAACATCAGTTACCAACAGGTGTACGATGCTGTTACCCGGGCGCTCGAAGCCGGAGTTGATGGTCTTTGGTGTGGCCGGGAATGGAATGAGATAAAACCCGAAAATGCCAAAGCTTTTGGAGATGCTGTGCGAAATTACAAATGATGACCAAAACTCCCTTCAAAATGATTAACAGCAAAATAAACCGAAAAAAGTCTTCAATGATTTTAAGGGTACTTTATTTATACTTAGGCTTGTTTACGTGCAGTTTGATGCAGGCTCAGAATCTCACAATTAGTAGTAAATTGATTGCTGAGCCTCCAACGTTGCTGTGCCTAGGCTTTGAATGGCATATCGAAGGCGACGATAACCGCAATGCCTTCGTTTTAGTTCGTTACCGTGAAAAGGGCGAACCATTATGGAATGAAGGTATGCCTTTATTGCGCATTGGAAACGAAAAAGCCGGTACTCCCGGGTGGAACTTTGTAACTCCAAACCTGTTTGCCGGAAGTATTATCGACCTCAAACCCGGCACTGCTTATGAGTGTCGCCTTGAGCTGTCTGATCCCGATGGCACAGAAGGGGAAACATCGGTAACCCTTACCCTTTCCACACGAAACGAGCCAAAGTTGCCTGTCGGAGGAAATATAAGGCACGTGTATCCCGAAAACTGGAAGAGTGAAAAGCAGCAACCGGCATACAACGGTTTACTGCATGCCTATTTCGGATATCCGCGGTATGCCGACTGGATTCTTACAACCGATCCCGTTAAACCCGGAGATATCATTTTGGTGCATGCCGGTGTTTATAAAGCCGATTATAAGAATTACCGGGATTACCACGGACTTACCTTCGACGGAACCTATGCCCTCACGGTTGACGGAACAGAAGAAAAGCCCGTTGTAATTAAAGCCGCCGGTGACGGGGATGTTGTTTTTGATGGAAACGGGTGTGCCAGGCTGTTCGATGTCACGGCTGCTGATAATCATTATTTCGAAGGAATTACTTTTCGCAATACCGAAACAGCCATTTGTGCCGGAACAATGAATATTAACGGCTGTAAGGAACTAATTGTAAAAAACTGCCAATTCGAAAATATTGGAATTGGCATCCAGGCCCAGTTCGAAGGATGCAGAAATTTCTACATAGCCGATAATACCTTCACAGGCAGGGAGGATACCTCCAAAGTTTATCATCATAAAATCGAAAACGGTAAAAATGTTCAGAGGATTGCCTCTTACTATGCGGTTAAGGTGCACGGTCAGGGTCATACCATTTGTTATAACAGGATCCGGTATTTCTTCGACGGGATTGATATTTGTACGCACGCTGTTCCCGAAACCGACCAGGAGAAAAAGGCTGTAGCAATTGATATTTACAATAACGATATTTTTCTTTGCAACGACAATTTTATTGAAGCCGATGGCGGAAACCACAACATCAGAGTTTTGCGGAACCGGTGTTTCAATTCCGGTCAGCAGGCTTTGTCGAACCAGCCCGTTCTCGGTGGGCCTGTTTACTGGATCAGGAATATAGTATATAATTGTGGCAATGCTTCCACATTTAAATTCTGGGGCATGTTCCCTGCGGGTGTTGTAATATATCACAATACCTCTTCCGGAATTTTTACCCGCGACGATAAGCCCGGGTCGAACATCCACAGCCGTAACAACCTTTTCCTCCCATCAAACAATGCTTCATTGCCAACTCTTGGGTTATACACCAACACCAGCTATTCCTCTCTCGATTATAATGGCTACCGTAAAAGGGAGCCGTTCATTGGTTACTATGCTCCGGATAAAGGCCAGCTTGCCGACTTCAGCAACGATAAAAAGGCCGTGAGGTATAATTCGCTTCAAGAATTCAGCAGAGCTACCGGCCAGGAAATTCAAGGTATAGAAGTGGATTATAATATTTTTGAAAAAGTGTCCCCACCTGAATTTGCTTCTTTTTCCAGGCTACATCAAAGTTTGGGTGAGACCTATCCGGTGTATTATCCGCACGACTTTAACTTCAGTCTCAAAAATAAAGCGGTTGCAATTGACGCCGGATGCAAAATTCCCGGAGTAAACAGCAACTTTGCCGGTAAAGCTCCCGATTTGGGTGCTTTTGAATTTGGCCTTCCTTTACCTCATTACGGGCCCCGGCACAGCCTAAATGAGCCGGTTTTGGACAAAAAAAATAATTCCTTAACTGAAGCTGAAAAAGCCGAAGGCTCGAAGTTACTATCTGATGTTAGTGTAGCAAAGGGATGGAGAGGCTATAAAAAAGACAGCATTACTTCCAACTGGGATGCTAATAACGGAGAATTAAAGGCCGACGTCACAAAAGGTGATTCCCTGCAAGGCCAAATTCGTTTCGAATATGAGACTGTTTCTCACGAAAGTGGTTTTAAAATGGACGGATATTGGGTATGGTGCGGTTCAATGGTCAAAGTTGGATCTACATATCATCTTTTTGCATCGCGATGGCCCAAAACTGGTGAATTTCCCGATGGGTACCGCCAAAACTCCGAAATTGTTCGCGCCACTTCCGATAATCCGCTTGGTCCTTTTAAATTCGAAGAAGTGGTGATTGGGGAACGCGACAGCATTTACTGGGACTCGAATATGTCGCATAATCCTACGATTCATAAAATTGGAAACGAATATGTATTGTTTTACATTGGCAGCGATTTCTCTACCCGGCTTCCCCAATCGAAACAACTCCTCCGAAGGGTAGGTTATGCCACTTCAAAATCAATTACCGGGCCTTGGGAACGCAGTCCTGAACCGGTTATCGATGTAGAATCGAACAATCCGGCCATTCTGGTAGAAAGAGATAAAGTTTTGCTGGTATTCCGCGATGCCCCTTTGCGGGTATACCTTGCCGAAGCTACCTCCTACAAAGGGCCGTTTACTTTGATAAACGATAATGTTTGGCCCGGGAATAAGATCGAAGATTTTTACATGTTCAAAGCCCAAAAGGAATATCATATCATTTGCGAAGATAATGTGGGAGGTATATCAGGGCACGAGCGCTGGGGAGTTCATCTGGCGACCGGAAACCCAAAAGCGGGCTGGAGAAAATACGATCCGGTAATTGTGTACGATCATGAAATTGCGATGGACAGCGGTTCTGTTCTACATTGTGTCCGCCGTGAACGGCCTCAGCTCCTGATTGAAAATGGAGAAATCACGCACCTTGTGACCAGTGTTTACGATGGCAAAAATACCTGGAGCCAGCCTGTTAAGCTCAAAAAAACTATTAAAGTTGATCATTAAAAAATTTTATTATGACCCCGATTTTGATACAACGGAGTGGTTTTAGTTTCTTTAGCCTGGTTTGTTTTACAGGATTATATTCTGTAAGCAATATATCAGCGCAAACAAACAAAACATCTAAAAATAATGCCAAGGTTAAAAATGTGGTGGTTATCCTTGCCGACGACCATACCCTGAAGGTAACCGGTTGCTATGGGAATAAGATTGTCCGTACACCTAATATCGATAAATTTTCTTCACAGGGCGTAACTTTTACACGGGCATACTGTAACTCGCCCATTTCAAGTGCCTCACGGCAATCGATTTTAACGGGCAAATATCCGCATGCTACAGGCGTTAACCTTTTGTTCACTCCTTTTGCTGACGAAGGCAATACTACCATTGCTGAGCATCTGCAGGCACAGGGTTATAAAACCGGGCTGGTTGGGAAAACCCATTTCAATAACCATGTTTGGTATTCTCTTTATCAGAAAGGATTGCCAACCCATGGGTTTAGCCATATGGTGGAAAAGGGAGATTACAATGCTTTTCTGAAAAATAAATCTTCGGTAATTCCTGAAACTATTGAAGCATACCGAAATCCCGATCAGTCCAATATTCCCGAATGGATGAACACACAGTGCCTTCCACAGCCCATAACAGACGATCTCAGTGAAGGAACATTTATGGCCAGAGAAGCAATTCGTTTCATGAAGGAAAACAAAGACAATCCTTTCTTTTTATGGGTGGCTTTCCATCAACCGCATCATCCGTATTATTTCCCCATTGAATACCGTGGAAAGTATAAACCTGAAGATATGCCCCTTCCGCAAGGAAGTCCTGAAGATGATCGCTGGGTTCCGGAAAAGTTCCGCAACTTTACCGATGATCAACGCCGCGGAATTATTGCCGCTTATTATACATCGGTGGAATACATGGATAAAAATGTTGGTCTTGTCCTTGACGGCTTAATAGCCAATGGCCTTGACGACAATACGCTTGTAATCTATTTGAGCGACAACGGCTATCTGCTCAACGAACACAAACGCTTCGAAAAACACACCATGTGGGAAGAAGCCAACCAGCAGCCTATGATTTTCCGTCTGCCGGACAATAAAATGAATGGAACAAGGAGCATGGCAGTGGTGGAGTACGTGGATGTAGTTCCCACCATTCTTGAGCTTACCGGAAACCCTGTCCTTACCGAAGCCCAGGGAAAGAGTTTTGCAGGAGTTATAAACGGAAAATCTTCCTCTTTCAGGGATTATGCTTTTTCGGAATACCTTCAGGACAATACAGCCATGGTGGTAAAGGGCGACTTGAAATATGTTTTCTTTACCGGCAGCCGCGATTTGGGTATTAGTTACAAAACCGGATATGGTCCTTCGGGAATTACTCATCGGCTGTATAACCTTAAGATCGACCCAACAGAAGGAACCAATCTGGCTGGTAATCCTGAAAATAAAGCCTTGCTGGACGAGATGCAGCAACTCATGCTGAGCCATTTTATGAAAACGCATCCCGATGCGACCAAATGCCCGAAAGGTCTTACTGCGGAAGGCAAATTGGTATGGTTTTGCGAACCCCGCGATGTGGGTGTCGACCAGGCTCTGGAAGATGCTCCGGTCAGAGTATTTCAGGGGAAGTGAATTTTATTAATAACAATTAATGCTTTCAATTTAAAAACATCATTACATGGAACAGAGTAAACGGTTTAATATCTTTAATACAGTTGTTTTTGTCTTTTTATTTATGCTCCAAAGCTTTGTTCATGCTCAGGATCCTCAGAACTGGTTTGTATTTAATCCTTCCAATACCTTGCACGAAGGGGTAATTGGGATGTCGGGATGGCTTGATATTCCAGCCGGGAAGCATGGAGTTTTACAAATGGATGACGATGACTTCAGGTTTGAAGATGGCACGAAAATTAAATTCTGGGGCACCAATCATGGTAACCGTACTTGCGGACCCGATAAGGAGGAAGCTGAAAAGCGCGCCGCATGGTACGCCAAAATGGGGATGAATGCTATACGTCTTCATAAATTCACCTACAGTGGAAATGGTGGGTTTGGCCATCCCCAAAACTCATCGAAGCTGACCGATGATGGTTGGGAAAAACTTGACTATTACATGTATCAGTTGCGGCAAAAGGGGATTTACTATAGCTGGTCGCCTATTTTCGGGCACCGGCTGGTGGATGGCGACAGTTCAAGGGTGGTTGCGTACAGCGAAATTAAAAAGGGTTTGAAAGGGAATACTGTCGGTTTGGTTAATTTTGCCCCCGACCTGCAGGAAGTCATGATAGATTTAATTCTACACCTGCTCGATCATAAAAATCCATACACCGGCTTACGTTATGCCGACGATCCTGCTTTGGTTTCCGTTGAAATGCACAATGAAGATAATATTTTCTGGGCGTTTGCCTCCAAGCTCGATGCTGCCCCTGCCTATAAACAAATGCTTTGTAAGCAATACTCCGAATGGTTAAGGAAAAAGTACGATACACACGCTAAACTGATAGATGCCTGGGGCGAAAAAGCTTTGGATTTGTTCCCCAAAAGCGTTACTGGAGAACACCTCGATAAAAACAACATTTATCCTGTTACCGAATTCTGGAGTTTCAGTCCCGATGCCATTGAGAAGTCGGCCTCCAAACGTCGCCTCCTCGATAATGCACGTTTTCTTTATGAGGTGCAGGAAGATTTTTATGAACGATTTGAAAAAGCAATCCGGAAAACAGGCTACAAAGGTTTGCTGGTTGGCAGTTGCTGGCAGGCCGGATCGGGAGTTTCGCATTATTATAACCTTTATGCTGATTACCAGGTTGGAATTATCGATCGTCATAATTATTTTGGTGCCAAGCCTCACACCATTCAAAAAGGTAATTACCCCAATGGTTCCATGTTTAACCACCCGGGGGCGGGCTTGATAAGCAGCGGCTTAATGTCGGTCAAAAACAGGCCTTTTGTTCTTTCGGAATGGATACTGAAAATGCCTACAGAATGGATTGCCGATGGCCCGGCTATACTTGGGGTTTATGGAATGGGGTTACAGGACTGGGACGGATCGTTTCATTTTGCTTCGCGTACCTACGGTTTCACGAATCAGATGGAAGATCCCAATGTTTACAATACAAATAACATCACCCAGATCGGCCTTTTTCCTGCAATAGCCAGAATGGTCTACAGAAACGATGTTAGTGAAGGAAAAAACCTTCCAAACAGAAAAGTTCATATACCTTCCTTAACCGACGGGAAAATTGGTTTTGTTGAAACAATAAAACAGCAGGCCGATGTGAAGGAACTGGGTGGCGATGTTCAGGTGGATGCACTCATGAAAGGAAAGCTTATGCTTCAGTTTACAAACGATTTCGAAAAATCGGAACTGGAAAGCTATAAGAAGATTTTAGAAGAAAAATCCATTGTATCAAACACCGGTGAACTGCACTGGTATCGCGAAGGCGACGGCTGCTTTACAGTTAATACCAAAGGAACTGTGGCACTTTGCGGTTTTCCCGGCCAAAAAACCTATAAGCTGGGTGATTTTGAAATTGCCACCGAATCTCCTTATGCAATGATTTTTATCACAGCAACTGAAAAAGACAAATCCTTAAAAGACAGTAAATCAATTCTGGTTACAACAATTGCACGTGCCCGGAACTCGGGGATGCAGGTTGAAAAAGATGGAAAATCTATCAATGTGATTGATAAAGGTAAAACTCCGTTGCTGGTAGAACCTGTTAAGGCTACCATTAAGGTTAATAATGCCGGAAATTATCGGATCAGGGTACTCGATCATGACGGCTTGCCTACTGAAAAGATTATCAAGCCTCAGGGAAAGAACTTTGCACTTGACGGTACTGAAACCAAAGCCGTATGGTATCAATTGGAAAAAATGTAAGAATCAGTTGTAATAAATTAAATAACTACACTTTAAATCTAATTAAAGATTGATGAAATACGGATTTTTTTAGAAAAAGTGTGGAAAAAAGAAAATTCAGTTGAAATACATAACTAAATTCTATATACCAAAAGAACTAATTCTTTTTAAATGAAATTTTCGCAGAAATAAATTAAAACTAAACCTATGAGAACATTATTTTTTAGTTCTGTTTTTTTACTTTTTGCTGGTCAAGCAATATCACAAGAAGTTGATTGGTTGCATTTAACCAGTAAAAATCCCGATTGTGGCCTCGAAGCTCCTAATAGTGGAAACCAACAAACCTCATCAGCAATTGCGGATTTTAACAACGATGGCATTAACGATTTTTGCATCACTGAACGTACTCAGGCCCCCGCAATGGTATGGTACGAACGCATTGCAAATGGCTGGAAAAAGCAAATAGTGGAAGATGAAATTCTTTTTATTGAAGCTGGAACAACTGCAGTTGATGTGGATGGAGATAGTGACCTTGATATTATTGCCGGAGGAGAATCGAAAACAAACCAGGTTTGGTGGTGGGAAAATCCATACCCGAATTTTGATAACCCAAAGGGATGGAATCGTTACTTAATTCGTAATTCGGGGATGGCAAAAGTTCACGACCAAATGGTTGGAGATTTTGACGGAGATGGAAAAACTGACCTGGTATTCTGGGCACAAGGTGATAATACCCTTTATTTTGCCCGTATTCCGTCGAATCCCAAAGAATTAACGAATTGGAAATTAATACCCGTATATACCTATTTTTCGGATGGTCAGATGGAACAATTGGGAAAATATTCAAAGTTTAAAGGAGCCAATGAACACGAAGGGCTTGCTAAAGAAGACATAAATGGCGACGGAATTCAAGATATTATTGGCGGCGGTATGTGGTTTGGATATTTAGGAAACGATAAGTTTTCATTCAATACCGTCGATGGAGCTTATACTTTTAGCCGTTCAGCTGTTGGTCAATTTATAAAAGGCGGGCGTCCGGAAATTTTAATGGTTATTGGTGATGGATGGGCACCGATGAATCTATATGAGTTTAAAGAAAAAACCTGGATAAAAAAACAGGTAATCGAAAAAGTAAGTAACGGCCATTCACTCTCAGTTGTTGATTTCGATGGTGACGGGAACCTTGATATCTGGAACGCAGAAATGACTTTGTTTGATAACAATACTGCCATTAACCATATTTTATTGGGTGATGGACAAGGGAATTTCACTCGTGAAATTAAAATTTCTGAGGGGATTGATATTCATGAATCCGAAATGGCCGACCTCGATGGTGATGGAGATCTTGATATACTTGGCAAACCTTATAACGGAAATGCTCCTCGAGTGGATGTCTGGCTGCAAAATGGTACCGGCGAATTGGTGTCCGCACGAAACGGCGCTTTTAATCAAGTGTTTGGTTTGCAGCTATATTCGATGAGATTCGAGTTTAAAAAAGATGTGCCGGGTACCCTGTCAAAAATAAAAGCGATGGGTATCAATGAAGTTGAAGTTTCGGATTATTACGGTAACTCTGAGAAGGGTTTTAAAAAACTTCTTGACAGTAACAAGCTAAAATGCGGAAGCATGATTTTTGGCTATGAACAGTTTGAAACAAATATCGAATCAATTATTAAAGATGCTAAATTGTTTGGTGCCAAATATGTTGGAATTGGCTGGATTCCCCACAAAAAACCATTTAACGGTCAGAATATGGATAAGATCATTACCGATTTTAACAACTTCGGTATGAAATTAAAAAAAGCAGGTTTAAGATTCTTCTATCACCCTCATGGTTATGAATTTAACACCCCAGACGGTAACCTTATGGACTTGTTACTCGACAAAACAAACCCGCAATGGGTAACTTTCGAACTTGATGTTTTTTGGGCAACTCATGGTGGTGCAGATCCACTCGCATACTTGAAAAAATATCCGGGACGGTTTGAGTTGATGCACCTCAAAGAGCTTCGCAATGACACCCCCGGAAACAACTCAGGAGGTGCCCCTGACGAAACCAGTGTTGCACTTGGCAAAGGGGTTACCAATTGGCCAATCATTTTACGGCAGGCTATAAAGTCAGGAACGAAAAAATTCTTTATTGAAGATGAAGCTAAAAATGCCATTGACCAGGTTCCGACAACAATAAATTATCTTAAAACTTTAAAAAATAAATAATTAAAGGCTGTAGCATGGTTCTATTTAGGATTATTGTCTTTATTAAGCTGCGTCATAATTTCAAACTATGAAAAGTATAATTTTATTCTTTTTACTTGTATTTAATCTTTCGGTATTCTCTCAAAGCCGTTTTTACAAACAATATTGGGTAGAATATGAGGGTAGGATTAACAACAATAAACAGCAAGGTGAGAGAACCCGTGTAAATGACCGTGGAATGAGTACTGTAAAAATATGGTATAACCGTTTCGAATCTCAGGTCAACGGATTGGCACTTCTTCATATTCCTGATACTACGCTGCAAATTGAAAGATCCGAAATGGTTTTTGAAATGTGGGGGGGGCATCCAAAAACCGAAAATAAGCGGTTTTCAATTAACGGAAGCAAATATTATCCCCTTCCTTCCGAGAATACGCAGACTGGACATTGCGAATATCGATATCCTATTGTTCCTGTCGACTTTCATGATCTGGTCTCAGGTTTTAATGCTATTCAATTCCTTTGTGACAAAGGAGAAACTTTCTGGGGGCATTTCATCCTTGAACAAATTGGTATAAATGTTTTTTTAAAGTCCGATGCTCCAGAATTGATTAAATCAGGACTTCCTGAATTTAACGCTATTCCTGTTATTCAGAATAAAGTACTGTCCGATAGTGTGGTCGTTGGGTTAAATTATCCATTACAATTTGCAGATAAGATTGAATCCGTTCATTTTTTTGCATTTTACCTTGGATATAATGAGTCGGGTGCAGAGGCTGATGAACAATGGCATGGCTATTTGAAAGATCGTAAATATAAAGGCCATATAGGGACTGTAGCAAAAGCCCCTTACCAGATTAAATGGAATACATGTATGATTCCGGATCAGGGCAAACCAATGGCAATAAAAGCACTTATCCAGTTTAAAAATGGGATGTTCTATCAATCAGATATATTAACAGGTCTCACTTTTCCTCATTCCAGGCCGACTGTACAATTGTATCATTGTGTTGAATTGCCTTGTCCGTTTTGGTCACGCAACAACCAATTGCGTAAAGCTCTGATTGAACTTCCAGCAGATTTATCAAATGTTGAAAGTGTTGAATTACACGTAAGAAATTGGGATGGAGGCGAAGGCAATATAAAAGAGCCTTTTAAATTGAACGGTGTACCATACAAAATTACGGCAGGTAATGCTCCTCATGATTTAGTTTACACAATTAATAAAGTTAATCCGAAAAATCTTAAACCAGGAATGAATGAAATACAATTGATTTCAGATACCGGACATCATGGTATCGAACTTTGTTTGCCTGGACCATGCTTAATTGTAAAATATTCAAAGTAAGATTGATGAAAGTTGACTACACATTTCTGCTACTGTTCTTTATTGTGATTTCCTTACTGGATTTACATGCTGTGGAAATAAAAGATGGCATTTATGAAGAAAGGGAACATTTTATTATTACCACACAAAAAGCAACTTATTATTTTGATAAATCCGGAGGTGGTTTGTCCCGAATGATTGATTCAGAGGGAAACGATTGGATTAGATTTAAAAAGGAACCTTGGGGAAAAGTGCCTGAATCTTCTGCATCAGCTTTCCGGGGTATTCCCAATGCCGTTTTCCAGGGTGAGGATGGGGGGTGTGGTCATCCCGGTTTCGAAAAATGTATCAGTAGCTTTGAGAGTCCAAATATAATCCGAAGCCGGAGTATTAGTGGTAAATGGGAATGGACATGGGAGTTTCAGGAAGAATATGCTGTTTGGAATGTTTTAAAAACCGATACTACCCGTAATTATTGGTTTTTGTACGAAGGTACTGTTGGAGGCTCGTATTTACCTCGTAATTCTTATTGGGGAAATAATCTGGATGGCCCAAGTTACGATATACCAAACCACATGGGAGGAGAACGGGTTCTTGGAAAATGGAATTGGGCTTATTTTGGACGAACCAATACAAAAAATATTCTTTTTCTGATGAACTGTAGCCAGCAGCCTGAAATTGCTTCATTTTCATATATGGGAAGCACAAGCAAAGGAATAGACTCCGATGACGGAATGGTGGTTTTTGGGTTTGGCCGAACATCCGATTCCAAGTCTGTACTTCATGGTAACCATCAATTTATCATTGGATTTATTGAAATGATGGTTTCAGGTAAAATTGATCATTTGTCTGTTTCATCTATCATCAATCATATCTATTCACTCAATTGTAAAGATGATAAAGTTTACGACTACTATCTTTCTTACCCGAGTAATATGTGCAAGGACATGTTTGCTGCCGAAATTTATAAAGGAGATTGTAAGCAATCAGATTATGGCCCGCTTGTTAAGGCGTGCAAAGAGAAATCGATTACCATGGATGCAGTAACTCAATCAGCGAGGTGTGCGTGCTTTTACAAGCACATAAAATAATCCTAAAAGAATCAACTTTTAAAATAGCAAAACAATAAATAAATTATTATGGTTTCAATTACCCGATTTTTTTCAGGTCAATCATGCTGTTTGCCAATGATTTTAATACCGTTGGCCATTTCCTGTTCCTCCAAACAGGAGATGCCCCAAAAACCAAACATCATTTTCATTTTAGCCGATGACATGGGTTACGGTGATCTTGGCTGTTATGGCTCGAAACGCATCAAAACGCCCAACCTCGACCGGATGGCTGCCGAAGGGATTCGTTTTACCAATCACTATTCCGGCACAGCGGTTTGTGCCCCCTCCCGCTCTGTGCTGATGACCGGCCAGCACTCAGGGCATACTCCCGTGCGAGGCAACATGCAATGGAAACCCTATGGACAATTACCACTACCTGAAAGCACTGTTACGGTAGCTTCTGTACTAAAAAATGCGGGATACCAAACTACACTTATCGGTAAATGGGGACTGGGTGTCGAAGGTACTTCAGGCGATCCTCTCAACTGTGGGTTCAATTCCTATTACGGTTACCTTTGTCAGGTGCTGGCTCATAACCATGCGCCCGAATTTTTGATGGACAATGGAAAAAAAGTTTATCTTGGTAACAAAGTGCAATATACCGATACTTCGCATTGGACTAAAGGTTTGGGCAGTTATCCACTTGAAGTCAAACAATTTTCTCAGGAATTGTTTACCAACCGGGCATTGAATTTTATTGAAGAGAACCGCGAAAACCCGTTCTTTCTCTATTTCTCGGTTGTTATTCCGCACGACAATGGCGAGGCGCCCAAGGGGAAACGCTATTCCGACGTTCCATCATTTAAACCATATGAAAACAAGGATTGGACAGAAAGCGAAAAGGGTTATGCATCAATGATAACTTATCTTGATAAAGAAGTTGGGAAAATTCTCAACAAACTTAAAGATTTAGGGTTAGATGAAAAAACTCTGGTAGTTTTCACAAGTGACAACGGCGGTGATGCACCAGATGGTTTTCAAACTGAAAGCAACCTGCCGTTTCGCGGGCACAAACGCGATCTATACGAGGGTGGTATTCGTGTTCCATTCATTGCCCGTTGGCCGGGAAAAATCCATTCAGGCACTGAAACAAATCACGTTTCGGCATTCTGGGATTTTTTGCCAACCGCTTGTGAATTAGCCGGGGTGCGAACACCTGAAAACACGGATGGTATCTCTTACCTTCCTTCACTTTTAGGAAAATCACAACCAAAGCACGATCATCTTTATTTTGAGTTTCATGAACAGGGTGGAAAACAGTCAATAATCAAGGACAATTGGAAGTTAATCAGGTTGAACGTGAAAAACCCTAAACTCACCTCACTCGAATTGTACAATATCGAAAACGATATGCTTGAGCAAAATAACCTTGCAGCAGAAATGCCCGAGAAAGTGGCTGAACTGTTCCCGCTGTTTGCAAAAAACCATATAGAAAGCGAGTGGTTTAAACTAATTCCGTAAAAATTGTTTAAATATGAAATGTTCAATTTGTATCTTTTTGCTTCAGTTTTTTTGTTTATCAAATTCCCTTAAAGCGCAGGATTTTAAGACTTTTACCTATTATTCAGATGATTCGCTTCAGCTCGAACTAGATTTCTTTTCACCAGTTCAGCGAAATGGAAATAAAATACCGCTGGTGATTTTTGTTCATGGAGGAGGATTTTCAACCGGAAACAGAACGGCAGGTCACGCATTGTCAAAATTCCTTGCCGTGAGAGGAATAGCAGCAGCAACCATTTCTTATTCGCTTTACATGGAAGGGAGAGATTTTGGATGTAATGGGATTTTGTCCGAAAAAGTGAAAGCAATCCAAATCGCTGCCAATCAACTTTGGCTTGCAACCAACTTCTTTATCGATAATCAGGAACAATTTCAAATAGATATAACAAATATTTTTATTGCAGGGTCGAGTGCAGGAGCTGAAACGGTTTTACATGCAGCTTTCTGGGACCGCACTAAAATGGGAATGTACACAAAAAAACTACCTGATACATTTCAGTATGCAGGCGTAATTTCTGGTGCTGGCGCCATCATGGATTTAAATCTGATTGAACCCGAAAACTTGATTCCGGTAATGATGTTTCACGGCGATGCCGACCCACTTTTACCTTACGAAACAGCCGCACATCGTTATTGCCTGCCGAACTCTTCCGGTTGGCTTATGCTTTTTGGTTCAAAATCAATCTACGATTACATCGTGAAATTAAACGGGACCGTTGATTTAATTTCATATACGGGTGGCCTTCACGAAATTGCGGGAGCGCATTTTTTTCAAAACCAAAAGCCTGTTTTTGATTTTATTCAATCTGTAATTGATAAGCAACATATTCAAAAACATACTATTAAATAAAATTTGATATTCAAAATATGAAAAATCTGAATTTAGTATTGTTCGCTTTAATTCTGAAGAAAAATGTCATTTAAAATAAATAAAATTATGGATCAAAAAGCATTTTCACTTTTACTATTGGGTATTATATGTAATTTAGTTATTGCCCAAAATAACCCGACTCGTGAAAAGATAAACTTCAACGATAACTGGAAGTTTTTAAAAGCCGATTACCCTTCTTATGACTACATTTTGGATACAACAAAAATATGGGAAAGAATAAGGTTACCCCATGACTGGTCTATAAAAGGTCAATTTGATGAGAACAACCCATCTGGCATTGGTGGTGGCTTTTTGCCCTGTGGAACAGCATGGTACAAAAAAACATTTTCAATTGACACTATTAAAAAAAACAAAAAACACTTTATCCGTTTCGATGGGGTTTATATGAATAGCGAAGTATGGATCAATGGCCAATATCTTGGCCTTTACCCCTATGGCTACACAACCTTTCAGTATGATTTAACCCAATATCTCCATTTCGATAAACCAAATGTTATTGCTGTAAGGGTTAACAATTCATTACAACCTTCATCGCGTTGGTACACCGGATCTGGTATATCCAGAAATGTATGGCTCATTTCGGTCAATAAAACCCACATAGTTGAAGAAGAAACATTTGTTCATTACCAGAATGTATCGGACAAATCGTCGGATATTAACCTAAAATATACTGTTCGCGCCGATGCCTACCCCAAAACAGATTTTCAGTGGTGGCGGAAAAAACCAGAAACCAATACGCGGGTTAAAAAAGACATTGAAATAATCAGCAAGCTTTTCGATAACAAAGGCAATTTGGTGCAAGAAGATTCATCGCACCAACTACTACAGGATTTTTCCAAAATCGATGTCCATCAAAAAATGACGATAAATAGGCCCAGTCTTTGGTCGGCAGGCAATCCCTATATGTACAACCTCCATGTAAGCCTATATTTAGAAGGAAATTTGGTTGACGAATATGCCTTGAAAATTGGGATCCGAAGTGTTGAATATACCCTTGAAAATGGGATGCTCATCAATGGAAAACCGGAAAAACTAAAAGGAGTATGTCTGCATCACGATGCGGGTAGCTTGGGCGCAGTGGTGCCCACTGAATTTTGGAGATACAGGTTCAATGCGCTGAAAAAAATGGGCTGCAACGCAATACGTCCAAGTCATTGCCCTTTTGCCCCCGAATTTTACGACTTATGCGACGAAATGGGCTTTTATGTTATGGATGAAGCCTTTGACGAATGGCAATTTGGAAATCAATGGGGCAAAACCGAAGATAACTCTGGCAAGGTAGAGTACGGTTATCACAGGTATTTTAACCAATGGGCAAGAACCGATTTGACCAAAATGATACTCCGCGACAGAAACCGCCCATGTGTTGTAATGTACAGCATAGGCAATGAAATACCCGACCAAAGAAAGGAAGAAGGAGTAAAAACGGCTCAATATCTAATAGACATTTGTCATTCCTTAGACAGTACAAGGCTTGTAACAGCCGGGTGTGACTTTATTGCAGACGCCAACCAAACGGGGTTTTTGGATGTCATGGATATAGCCGGCTATAATTATGTGGGAAGGTTTACAGGTGAAAAAATGTACGACCCTGAGAGGGAAAAATATCCGCACAGATTGTTCTTAGGAACAGAAACTTTCCATGATACCTATTATTGGCTTGCAGTTCGCAACAAACCTTATGTTATTGGAGAATTTATATGGTCGGGTTACGATTATTTAGGTGAAGCCAGTAAGTGGCCTAGAAGAGGTTGGGATGCGGGAATTATAGACCTTGCCGAGTATAAAAGACCAGAATATTATTTGAGAAAAGCATATTGGTCGGATGAGCCTGTGGTTCAAATTGCTGCTAAAAATTATGAAAATAAAGATAAATCAAACTGGCATCCGAGAAATGTTGCATCACACTGGAATTGGACATGGGAAAGCGATTCTCTGACCGATGTTTATGTGTATTCAAATTGCGATTACGTTGAGCTATATCAGGATAATCGATTGCTTGAACGAAAAAACGTTGAAGCCGACAAGTATTATGCTCTTTATAAACTGCATTATAAACCGGGAGAATTGAGAGCGGTGGGATTTAAGAACAACAAAAAAGTTGGCGAACATGTTTTGAAAACAGCCTCAAAACCCGTTGGAATTGAAATAAATACAAGTAAAAATAGCTTGACAAAAAATTATAACGATGCCATAATCGTATTTATTGAATTAAAAGATAAAAACAACAATACCGTGCCCGATAATGACCACCAAATAAAGGTTGAAGTCTCAGGGGCGGGAAAACTGCTCGGTTTGGAGTCTGGAAATCTTTATTCACATGAACCCTATCATTTGAACACGCGAAAAACCCATAACGGAAGGTTGATCGCAATTGTTGGGTACATGGAAAGCAATGAGAATAACATTACCATACGAATTAGCGATACGGAAAATGGTATTATTAAAGAAAAAAACATGCTGGTTGAATAAGGAAATAGAACAAAACGAAGTGTTATGCATTATTATTTAATTAGTTGAATGAGATAAAAACGTTTTAAACGATCTGATGGTTCTTACCAGAGATGAGATTGAAATTAGAAATAATTCGGAGAATAGTTAATAAATTAACAAATAGAAAAATGAGTTATAGAATACTTACCACAAATATTTTTGTATTTTTAGTAACAATTGTTTTTGCACAAAGCAAACAAACCTCCCCCTGGATATCCTATCCCTCGGCCAACGTTACCGAATATGGAGTTTATCATTTCCGTAAAACCTTTGAACTCGATCAGGTACCAGCTTCTTTGGTTATCCATGTTTCGGCCGATAACCGCTACAATCTATTTGTCAATGGCCAACGGGTATGCTATGGTCCGGCAAAAGGCGACCTGAAAACCTATAATTATGACGTGATAGATATTGCCAGTTTCCTGAAACCCGGTAAGAATGTTCTGGCGGCCCTGGTCTATAATGGAGGAAAGGATAGGCCGCTGGCTTTTATCACTGTACAGACCGCCTTTATGCTGCGCTCGGAAAATCCTGATTTCAGTTTTATAAATTCCAATGCCTCGTGGAAGGTTTTGAAAAATGTTGCTTACAAAGTTATTTCGTATCAGGAAATGCTTTTCAACGAACGCTGGTTTTATGGTTTTTACGCCTGTGGCGGCGGCGACGATGTGAATGGTGCTGTTTATCCATGGGGTTGGGAAACCTCAGGTTTCGACGACAAGGCCTGGCTTTCGCCCGAAGTGCTTGAATTCTATGGCAACGACCCCTGGAGGCTTGTTCCCCGGAATATTGCTTTTGTCGATGGACCAAAAGAATATCCAGCATTCATCCGTCAGGTAACAGGTGTAAGCCTTGCAACAGGGAAATGGGATGGCAAAACTCCGCTCAACATCCCTGCCAATACCAAAGCCACCGTGTTGGTCGATTTCGATGTATTCACCAAAGGCTATCCTGAACTTACCGTGGAAGGCGGAGCCAACAGCTCGGTAAAGATAAAATATGCCGAAGCGCTTTACGAAAAGGTGAACCTGAAAGCGCACCGGGATTCTGTTAAAGGGAAAACCATGTTTGGAGTGTGGGATGTTTTCCGCCCAGACGGCAAAGCTGTTCGCACCTTCCGGCCTTTGTGGCAAAGGGCTTTCCGCTATGTGCAATTCGTAATTGAAACAAAGGAGGAGCCATTAAAGATTGTTTCTTATGAAAACGAATACTCCGGGTATCCTTATCCCGAGATGGGCACTTTTATATCGGACAACCCGCGGCTGAACGAAATTTTTGAAATGAGCCTCCGAACGCTGCGTATGTGCTCAGGAGAGACATATTACGACACTCCTTTCTACGAGCAATTGAATTATGGTGGTGACAATCGGCCTATTTCGGCCATTTCTACCTACAACTCGACCGACGACCGATTGCTGCGAGAGGCATTCAGGCTATATCCGCAATCAGAAAATCCGGAAACCGGACTACTACATTCGGCATATCCATCGTCGCGAACCTGGTGGGATATGGGAAGTTGGTCGATGGCCTGGGTACAATCGTTGCACGATTATTATTTTATGCGTGGGGATTCGGTTTTCGTAAAGCAATTCTCCAAAAAAATTGATGGTATTTTACGATATTTCGAGCGTCATATCGATGAGCAGAACGGGATGATTGGCCCTGTGAATAGTAAAAACTTCATCGACTGGAGCATCACAAAGGGAAGCTTGCCTCGTTCCGACGAGAACGGCGAAATGAAACAATCGGCCTTGCTCACACTCTATTTTGCACATACCCTTGATTGCACAGCTAAACTTTATAGCGGGATTGGTTTGAAAGAAAAAGCTGGCTATTGGGAAAAACTATCGGAGAAAATAAGGTTGGCGGTTTTTAAAAATTGCTGGGATGCAGAAAAACAGCTCTTTCGCGATTACCCCAATCAGCCAATTTATTCGCAACACACCAACCTTTTTGCAATTTTATGTGACTTAATTCCTCCTGCCGAACAGCAAAAGCTCATGATCCGGATTTTGAATTATAATAAATTCGATGAATATGCCAGCTCGTACTTTTCATTTTTCCTTTTCAAAGCGATGCAAAAAACCGGACAAGAAGATCTGATCCATGAAAACATGGGTTTCTGGAACCAGTTTGTCGATCGTGGGTTCACCACCTGCGGCGAAACAGGATTTGACTCGCACGACCGCTCCGATTGTCACGCCTGGAGCGCCCACCCTGCCTACTACCTGCTAAGTTCCGTGTGTGGGATAAAACCTGCTGAGGTTGGGTTCCAAAATGTGGTCATCGAACCTCACCTGGGGAAATTAACATCCGTGAAAGCCTCCATGCCTCATCCCAAAGGAAAGATAGCAGTAGATTATAAAGTGGTAAAGGATAAGCTTTCAGCTTCGATCATCCTCCCGGGCAATATGCAGGGCGAATTCCGGTATAAAAACCAGGTTTATAAACTGAAAAACGGTATGAATCAGCTTAGCATCAAATAAAGTCATTAAAAACTCTTTGGTTCTGTGTAACTGAAACATAAAACATGTACCTAAAAAACTCCATCCCCGCAACCCTCTGCCTTCTCGGCTTAACTTCCGGCATGAAGGCTCAGCAAAAACCCAATATTATACACATCATCGCCGACGATGTGGGTTGGGACGACCTCCAATGCTTCGGTGCCCCGAAAATAAAAACGCCCAACCTTGACAAGCTTGCGGCAGAAGGGATGAAGTTCACCAGTTTCTATGCCCCGCATGCCACCAGCACCCCGAGTCGTGCCGCAATACTAACCGGCCGCTATGCTCCAAGGGTAAACAACGGAACCGGTCTGGAGGTGTTATTCCCCCACTCGCAGACAGGCCTGGAACCCGGACTAGAGATATGTCTTCCCCGGCTGCTGAAGCCTCTGGGCTATACCTCGGCGGTCGTTGGAAAATGGCACCTCGGACATTTGCCCAAATACCTGCCGCAGGCGCAAGGATTCGATTCGTTTTTTGGTATTCCCTACCCAAACGACATGGGCGCTGAACGGCGTTTCGGCCTCACCAATGTTTACCAGGTCATGCCTCCGGTGCCGCTCATCCGCGATACCACGGTAATAAAATATTGCGACAAATACGATCTGGCCGAGCTGCCCCACTGGTTTCTGCGCGAAGCCATCGATTTTCTGGCTTATCGCAAACAGGACAAAAAACCTTTTTACCTGCACTGGGGAAATATCGAAACCCATACCCCGTGGTTTATCCCAAAGGGCTTTGAAAACCGCAGCAATGATGGGGTTTACGGCGATGCTGTGGAGTACTTCGACTATTCTGTGGGCGTACTGATGCAGGCGCTGAAAGAATTAGGGCTGGACAAGAATACACTGGTGGTAGTGACCAGCGATAACGGAAACATCACTAAAACGAACCTTGACCTCGAAATGGCCTATGGCAAATTTGCCTCCCTCGATACTACCCGCCACCATATCCTGCAGCATGGCAAAGGACAAACCCGCTACGAAGGAGGGCCGAGGGTTTCGTGTATCATGCGCTGGCCGGGTGTGACCCCTTCAAAAACTATTTGTGATGAAATAGCCACAGGTGCCGACCTATTCACTACCTTTGCTGAGGTTGCTGGGGCTAAAATCCCTACCGACAGGATAATCGATGGTAAAAATATCCTGCCGCTCATGAAAGGCCAGATGGGTGCGAAGATCCACGAATATTTCCCGGGGTATCAGCCTTTCGGAACCCTCATGAGCATCCGCAAAGGAAACTGGAAACTGGCCATACCCGGTGAGAAAACCTGGAGCATCCCAGCCCTCACTAAGTACATGCTTTTCGACCTGAGTAGCGACATGGGTGAAAAAACCGATGTGTCAGCCAGATATCCCGAAAAAGTGACAGAGCTGAGCGATCTGGCTAAACGTGTAGACGAAGCGATAAAAAATAATAAAACATTACCCGGGAATTAAATAAAAAATACACTACTATGAAATGTCCATGATCCGAAATGATCACCAATCAAGATAAACAATTCATCATGGACCCGATCCGCGATAGTCCCGATAGCTATCGCGGATTGGGACTATTGGGATTCCATTTGACCGAAATCTAATAATCTAAAAATAGACACTTGAAAAAACACTCAAATAAGTTTTTTGCCGCAGTCATTGCTCTAACAGGAGTAAGCAGTATTGCACCTGCCCAACAAAAAGCTAAAGCCGATAAGCGTCCAAATATCCTCTTTTGTATTTCCGACGACCAGTCTTTTCCACATGCAGGGGCCTATGGCTGCAAATGGGTAAAAACACCGGCTTTCGACCGTGTTGCCCGTGAGGGTATTCTTTTTACCAATGCATACACTCCCAATGCCAAGTCGGCACCATCACGTTCCTGCATCATCACAGGTCGTAACTCGTGGCAACTGGAAGCTGCAGCCAACCATTGGCCTTATTTCCCGTCAAAGTTTAAAACCTATTCCGAAGTACTTGTGGAAAACGGGTATCATTTAGGTCATACCGCCAAAGGATGGGCTCCGGGAATAGTGGAGAAAAGAGATGGCAATGACCGCCAGTTGGTGGGTCCGACTTACAACAAATACACCACCCAGGCACCTACCAGTGAGATCAATAGGAACGATTATGCTGCCAACTTTCGCGATTTTCTCGAAAACAATACCGACGATAAGCCCTTTTGTTTTTGGTTTGGATGCACCGAACCTCACAGGGCATATGAATTCCGCTCTGGAGTAAAAAAAGGAGAAAAAAAACTTACGGATATCAATGAGGTGCTGAAATTCTGGCCCGACAACGACTCCATTCGCCATGATATGCTCGACTATGCCTATGAGATTGAACATTTTGACGAGCATCTCGGCAGAATGCTTCAGATTCTCGAAGAAAATGGTCTGCTTGAGAATACGCTCATTGTGGTAACATCCGACAATGGCATGCCTTTCCCACGAGTAAAAGGGCATGAATATGAATATTCCACCCATCTGCCCCTTGCCATGATGTGGAAAAAAGGGATCAACAATCCCGGGCGAAAGGTGGATGGATTTGTTAGTTTTACTGATTTTGCTCCTACTTTTCTCGAACTGGCCGGTATTAATCCCCATAAAAGCGGCATGCAGCCTTTTGAAGGGACGAGTCTTTCTCCGGTATTCGATAACAGAGCCAATGGAAGGAATTTCATGGTGATTGGCAAAGAGCGCACCGATGTGGGGCGCCCTGATGATCAGGGCTACCCCATCCGTGGAATAGTGGAGAATGGGTATATGTACTTGCGTAATTTCGAACCTTCGCGCTGGCCTGCTGGCAACCCCGAAACAGGTTACCTTGATACGGACGGCAGTCCTACAAAATCGTTTATTCTGAACCACAGACGACTAAACGGGAAGAGTCAGTTCTGGGACTGGAACTTTGGCAAACGCTCCACCGAAGAGTTGTACCAAATTGTAACCGATCCATACTGCATCAATAACCTGGCAGATTTACCTGAACATGCCTCCTTGAAAAAACAGCTCGAAAGCAAACTGGTAGCTGAGCTCAAACAGGAAGGTGACCCGCGGATGTTTGGCAAAGGTAATGTGTTCGACAAATATCCGTATTCGGATAAAAATAGTGTCAACTTTTACAATCGCTTCAGGAAAGGAGAAAAGCTGAATTCCGGCTGGGTAGAGGATACTGATTTTGAAAAGGAAGTAGTTGATTGAAAAGCTATGAAAGTTTTTATGAGCAAAGACATTATGATTGTTGCTAAGATGCAAAAATGGTATGAATCAAATTGGCATTAAATAGAATTGTATATCCATGCCTTTATAAATTTAAAAATGATGAAGCTAATAGTTTATTTCAATTTATTTCTATTGTTTTTTATTGGCTATTCTGTTGCCCAACAATCCGCTAACCCCCGGTTGCTCATCACCACCGATATTGGCGGCGATCCCGACGATCAGCAATCGTTGGTGCGACTGATGGTGTATGCCAACGAGTTTGAAATTGAAGGACTTATCAGCTCTGCCGCCGGAACCCCGGGTGAACTGAAAGAAGAAATTATTTGTCCCGAACTGATCGAAGAAATCATTCGGGGATATAAACAAGTTTATCCAAACCTGTTAAAACATGACAAACGCTATCCGGCTCCCGAAAAGCTACTTTCGGTGGTGAAAAAAGGAAACCACAAAAGAGGTTGGAATTATGTAGGCGAAGGCCACGATACCGAAGGTTCGGAATGGATAATCCGTTGTGTGGATAAAAATGACAAGCGGCCTTTGAACATCTGTATTTTTGGGGGGCAAACCGATCTGGCACAGGCGCTTTGGAAAGTCAAAAATACAAGATCGGAGAAGGAATATCAGAAATTCATTTCCAAAATAAGGGTTTACGATATAAACGACCAGGACCATATTTTCAGTAACATCCGCGAAAATCATCCTGCCATGTTCTATATCCTGACTAAAGCTCCCGAAGGTGCCGATAAACGGGAAGGTGCCTATAGAGGTGTGTACCTGGGAGGCGACGAGCAACTCACGTCGCTGGAATGGTTAAAGCAATATGTGATTCAAAACCATGGCACAATGGGTCCGCTGTACCCGCTTAAAACATGGACAGCACCCAATCCGCATGGAGTTATGAAAGAGGGCGACACTCCGTCATGGTTTTTCTTCGTGAACAACGGGCTTAATATTCCCAAACAGCCTGAACTTGGCGGTTGGGGAGGCCGTTTCATCCTGAACGAAAAAGGCTATTACTCCGATGCAGTAGATTCGTTTTTGGACGTAAAAAATGCCCGAGCGACAGTTTTCCGCTGGCGTACCGATTTTCAGAACGACTGGGCAGCACGCATGGACTGGTGCGTGAACGACTTTGGTTCCTGTAACCATGCTCCCCGGGTGATAGTAAACCGCTCAGCCGGAACCGCTCCTCTTAAAATTACAGCTCGTCCGGGAGAAACAATAACCCTGGATGCAACCCGCTCTTCCGATTCTGATGGACACTCCCTCGTTTTCGAATGGGAATTTTATCCAAAAAACAGGAATTTTGATAAGATATTGACAAATGAAAGAAATGGAATTGCCCGGATACAAATGCCTGAGCTCAAAAGTGGCGAAAGCATGTCGCTGGTGCTGAAAGTGCGCGATAACGGAACTCCCCGGCTGGTTTCCTATAAACGAATTCTAATTATAAATCCATAAAATATAAGACGATGAAGCATCTTATTCTTGCGGCGTTTATTATTATTCCATCGCTGGTATGCGCACAAAACTGCGATTTTTCCCTGAAACCGGCAATGGAAATAAAGCTGGCTGAAAAAATCGGTCAACTAAGGGCAGTGCCTGTCACCATCGGGAACACACACACCCATGCTATGGCGGTGATGTATTCGGAAGAAGCGGAAGTCGATCCCTGGGAAGGGATGTTTTTCTTTCCCAAAAATACCCTCAAGGTGATGGTGATAACCACTT
>JAIFLU010000102.1 GCA_020048915.1 Bacteroidota bacterium
ATCTTATAATCGATAGGTGATGAAAGTTTTAATAAATTCAACACCTGAATAAGATTTTCGTTTTTAAATGTTGCCTGAAAAGTATAGCTCTCCAATTCTTTATTATTTAATACAATTTCAACATTAAACCAACGACTCAATTTTTTAACCACTTCATCCATACTATCGTCGCGAAAAACAAGATAGCCTTCGCGCCATGCAATATATTTTTCAACATTTACAGGCTCCTTAACAAGTTGTAGTGTTACCCTGTCGAAATCGGCTTTTTGGTTTGGATTTAAAAATCCTTGGTCTTTAACTTTCCCATCTTTTACTGATGTTAAAGCTACTTTCCCTTGAACAAGAACTATTTCTGCGTGTGAATCATTGTCATAGCTTACAACATTAAATGAGGTCCCCAAAACTTCGATATTCAAATTGTTTACTTTTACTATAAAAGGCTGTTCCTTATTTTCTGTAACTTCAAAAAATGCTTCTCCTTTTAATTGAACCTCTCGTTCCTTACCTGTAAAATTGATAGGGAATATAAGCTCAGAGCCTGAATTTAGCCATATCTTTGTTCCGTCGGCCGTTGTAAATTGAGTAACCATGCCAGGCTTAGATGTAACTTTTTGCATTAACACCTCGCTGTTAATCACCTTTATGTTTCTTTTATCGAAAGTAACGTAAACTGAATAAATCAATACCGGGAGTAATAAAATGGCGGCAACGCGTTGCATAAACGTCCACCAGCGTAATGGTCGATTCTGTACTATTTGGGAGTCTATTTTTTTTAAAGCTTCAAAAGAGTTGAATTGTTCCATCTCGTGCAGCAATGAAACCGCTTCCCAGGAACTTAAATATTCGGAAAAAGCAACTTCATTTTCAGGGGAATCTTTGATCCATAAATTAACAAACTCTTTTTCGGAGTCGGTCAATTCGCCTGATAAATAACGGGCCAATAAAAGTTGTAATTCATCATCAGATAGTTTCATCATTTACTCATGTATATAAAAGTAACTTTGCTTACCTATTATAAGACGACAATAGGAAGTAAAACACATATATAAAAATTAAAAATTATTTTAACAGCAAGGCTATAAGGAAAATAGGAAGGTAATCCGAGAGTTCTTTTCGGAGAATTTTTAGTGAATTGCTAATTTGAACTTCAACTGTACGCTTTGAGATTCCCAAAATATCTGATATTTCCTGGTTATTATGCCCTTTCATGCGACTTAATTCAAAAATTTCGCGACAACGAGGCGGAAGTTTGGATAAACTTTTTTCTATCGCCTGGCGTAATTCTGTTTCGGTAAAAAAATGGTCGAACGAATTATCTTCGTCTTTTTCAGCGAAAAGAACATAGTTTTTATATTTTTCCTTCACCTTGGAATGTTTCTGATAATCAAGGCAACGGTTTTTTATGGAGGCAAACAGGTAAGTTTTTAAGGAAACGTTAATTTGCAAATTAGAGGAATCTATCCAGAATGAAAGAAAAAAGTCCTGCACCAAATCTTCAACGGTGTTTTTATCGTTGACATATTGCATTGCAAAAGCACATAACGATGAATAGTAATAATTGAAAACATAATCAAATATTACTTTATCTCTCCTTCGCAGCCCATCATTAATAAGGTTTTCTTTCATCGCCTGTTAGTAGGTTCTGATACAAAATAACTGAAATAAATTAAGAATTTCTTATCAGTTACAAAATAATAGTAATATCATTCACTGATTCGGCAAAGACCAATTTACCAGAGGCTTAACACGCAACCAGAAATTCATGGGATCAATACCAAGATATTCCTCTTGCTCTATGTTTGCTTATAAATGAAAATACACCAAAAGACAGGCTAGTGGGGTATTAGAAGAGAGGAAAAAATACATTTATTGGAATCAAATTAATGGCACTATACAATGAAGAAAAATTTTATCGCATACCGCAACAGTTCCCTGATCTGGATTATACAGCCCGAATTAAAATGCATGCTTCTATTAGATCGTTAAACAAAAGGCCGGATACGGATTCTACTTTAAACAATAACCTGAATGTTGCCAAAATTATTCTGGCCCTATATGTCTGGTTATATAAACTATGCTGCAATCTTTTCGTTTTCAACCCTTTTAATCCGGGCGCGGTCTATCGATAGAGGTTTAATGCACTCGCAAGAGTCTTCAATAGCCAACATCCCCTACCGTTGGCTTTTCTGAACCTTTCGAGTTTCACCATAGAGAAGGCAGACTTTCTCAAAGACTCTAATTCAACTTTAACAGATTTTAATAAATAATGAAAAACTGGAATAATTAACAAATTACAGCTATGAATGCATCGATGAAAATGAAAGAAGACTACTTTTACCTTTTTTTGATGGTTACAATATTTCTCTCCTTTTAAAATGGATTAATCCAAATTTGCCTCATTTACTACAAAATTGAGTTCATGTTTCCATCAGGTCTTTTTTCTCTGTGTCATTTTGTTTTCATTATTGAAGATCTCCTTCCTAAGTAAAACCATGCACCTGTATTTTAACGCTGGTGAACCTCTTCTTGTTTATTGCATCACTTGAGAGAAATTAATATCCCCTTCAAATTCAAGTTTCACAATAATATCGGTTAAATTGGTGTTTGTTCCAACGGTTATTGATATTCCCTTTTCGCTCTGTTTGACGTTAACCTTTTCGCCGGTTAAGCATTTAAAAGCGACAAGTTTATTCGAAATTGGTGGAATTTGTAAGGATCCTGCTTTGGTCTTAAGTATATGTATGTAAACATTTTTCCCATGAAATGTACTACCATATACATTATCGACTGGTTGAAAAGGACCTCCATGCGTTTCGTAAATACTTTCGCCGTATTGGTTAAGCCATTGTCCAATTTCTTTTAAACGGGCAACATGAGTTTCAGGAATCTGACCGTCTTTATCAGGACCAACATTTAGCAGAACATTTCCGTTGCGAAAAACTACATTTACGAGCATTTTTATGGCTCTTTCAAAAGGCATTAAATTTTGTTTTGTCGAATATCCCCAACTTACCTCGTTTAAATTCAAACATTTTTCCCAAGGTTCAGCGCGAACATTTCCGGTAACATCTCCTCCTCCTTCATCGCTCTGAAAATCGCCCTTCCAACCCATTCGCGAACTCATAATCAAATTAGGCTGCAGTCCGCGCGCCATTTCAATAATATTGAGTGGTTGCCAAAGCCATGCACCATCTTTATCGGCCCCTTTGTGCGAAAGCCAACCACCATCAAACCAAAGCACATCAATCTGTCCATAATTACTTAACAGTTCCCTGATTTGATCCTGACATTGATTACTCATTTGCAATGCATTGGAGAATTTGTTCCGGGGATCAAAATATCCTTCGAATCTCCAATCCATGGGTGAATAATAAATACCTGTTTTTATTCCCGCTTTCCGGCATGCCACGGTATATTCCGAAATAAAATCGCGCTTGGCGGCATGTTGCATACTTGTGTAATTATTAAAACTTGAACGGCTGTCCCATAGAGCAAAACCATCGTGATGACGTGCAGTAAGCACCATATATTTCATACCGGCTGCTTTGGCTATTTCAGCCCATTCCTTCGCATCAAATTTTTGAGGATTAAACTCATCGGCATATTTCGCATACTCCCCGGCAGGAACCTTATCATTAAACATATGCCATTCCCCTTTGGCAGGAATTGCATACAAGCCCCAATGAATGAACATCCCAAATTTGGCATCCTGCCACCATTTCATATCTTTTTCGTCCAATTTCATCGTTGAGCCATCGCCAAAGCATTTCAAATTCCATTCGTCGAACCAGCGCAAAACTATTTTTTGATCCGAATCAAAAGAGATTGGCAGAAAAATGTAGCGTCCATCAATAGCATTTTCTGGCCTCCATAAATCACCAACAAATATAAAGGCATCGCTTTTCCCCTGAACAGGAATTACGGCAGTACTTTGCGAATGGAATGTTAAATCGGCGTAATCGCCTACGCAAGGATTCCCCAATTCTTTCCAGGGGCCCCAAATAGATTCGGCAACTGCCGAACGAGCTGCATTGGGTGCCCAACCAGTGCAACCAGAGGTAATCATATAGTATTTACCATTGCGTTTGAAAATAGCCGGAGCCTCATTATGTCCGGCCGGAAAAACGCGGGTATATTTCCCGGTAAATGAAGTGTAATCGTCCGATAATTCAGAAATATGGAGCGTCAGATTTTCTTCAGAAGAATGGATATGATAGGCTTTGCCATCATCGTCCACAAAAAGTGTCATATCGCGTGCCATTTGTCCTTGCTCAAAATCGCGGCGTACAAATAAACCGTCACTCACTGCTTTTTTCCACTCCTCGCTCCACCCTTTCAAGTCTTTTTCCTGAACGGTTTGTTTTTTTTGCTCTTCGGTCATTTCCAACGGCCAGGTTTGTGCGTTTGCACGAGCCGATTTTAGGAAAGTATAAGGCCCTGTAACATTATCGCTCACAGCAACACCTGTTTGTGCTGCATTATACCCCTGGCCTTTAAGCTCCAGGTGAAACCACATCACAAATTTCCCGGTCTTTTTATTAAAAATAACCTTGGGGCGTTCCAATACACAACCTTCAGTAATTGGACTATTTTGATCGTTTTTAACAACAGGCAAAGCAATGCCTTCATCTTTCCAGTTATACAAATCAGCAGACGAATAGCAATGAACGCCCACCATAGCCCTGTTGCCAGCTCCACCAGCAATTTTATGTTCCCCAAACCAATAGTATTTTCCATTATGAAAAAGGAAACCTCCACCATGCGAATTTATTACCTCTCCGTTGGTATCTTTCCATACTTGTCCGGGTTTAAATGTTGAAAGTTTTTCTAACGATTGTGCATTAATTCCTGCTATAACAGTGAAAAGGAAAAAGAGAATTACGAATGGTTTCATTGTAAACTTGTTAAAGGGTTAAGGGCACTCAATACTAAGTTTTATAAAAATAAAAAAACAAGCGATATAAAAACAGGAATAATCTAATTTATCGTATTCATAATGGCTACTTATTGGAACAAATATAAAACTGTTCCTATTAGGAATAATGATGAATAACTATTGGATAAAAAAAGCTGCCAGCTTCGCAGGTGGCAGCTCTTATAAAAACTACTAACTATAAAAAAAATCAAAATTATTTCCTTTCATTATTGGGGAGGAGGGCATTTTTGATAGGCTCGACCCATTCATCCTTATTGTTTACACCTCTTCCAAGACGCATGTTTTGATCAAATACGAATTTATCTGCAGGGGCCTCCTGCGCTATTGATAAAAAAAAGCTATTCCAAAGAAGGCAAAAGAAAGCAATAAGGGCAGATGTTTTACTGGTTTTTTTTATCCATTTCTGATTTTAATTATTTATAAACATCGCCTTTTGCAATTTGCAATTCAGTCATCATGGCAGGTACCAAAACAAACGGATCATAGGGTTTAACTCTGCCTACAAGTTTCAATGTTTCCAAAGGGATATAACCACGGTATCCACTTTTTTTTATTATTCGCATTAAACGTGCATAATCTGTTTTCACCTCGCTGGTGTTTCCGAGAACACTCTCTTTCATTTGCCAATTTACAGCATAAGGAATAACTGCTTCAATATCAGCATACGGGTCAGCAACCTTAAAATTCCCGGTATCGAGAATAATTCCGGCCCATTTGGAATTGACAGCTTTTACCACTTTTATGCATTGTTCAGCAGTCTGTAACATATCCCCATGATTTTGAATACCTATTATTACACCATGTTTTTCGCCAAAAGCAGCACACTCTTTGAAACATTCAATCATCCATCCGGCAACCTCATCCCATTTATTTTCATATCCTTTTGGAATTTCGCCAGCAAACAATCGGATTACAGGAGCACCTAATTTCTCAGCAACGATGATCCATTTTTTAGCCCGTTCAACATCAGCAGCCCTAACAGCTGGATCGGGCGATGCAAAATTATTACGAATGCCTGTTCCGCTGATGTCTATTCCTAACCTAAAAGCCTTCCGTTTAAATTCGTAGATATATTCATCGGAAGGCACTTCCGGATAGGAGGGAAAATAATAACCGGTAACATCAAGCGCTTCAATATTCTGTTGGGCACACCAATCTAAAAGATCAAATAAAGTAAATCCTGGTTTTTCAGGAGTTCCTTTTGCCATTAGCACATCGTTGAACGAAAATGCATTCAATGCGAGTTTAATATGCGACTGATTTTTCAAATTTTCACCACTCTGCGCTACAGACGTTGTTGCATTGAAACTTCCAATAACCAATATAGCAAGGGAAATAAACCAGAAATTAGCTCTTTTAACGAATTGATTTTTCATATATTCTAGGTTATTATCCTTTTTATTGTTTGCATTTCGATCACATTGCATGGTTAAACTTTTTAACAAAATTAACTATCGGATTATTTATCAATGTCATATAAGTAAGACAAAGTCTAGGCTCATACAGCCGTTAAAAGTCAGTTAACTGTCTCATTTTAATTCCGCTCAATGTGACAATTAACTGATTTTTAGCTCAGCTTAATATAAACATATTTAAATTTTACTTCGAAGCTATTTTTAAAATAAACTTGTCTTTTAACTTTGGCGAAATTGACTGCAAATTTATCCGGTAAATATTATCTCCCCATTTCTGAATAATTCCTTTATCTTCGGGAGATTCCAACTTTATTTTTTCAACAGAAGCTTTGAATTGTGAGGCATTATAGTTTATTATAAAATCCTTTGAACTTCCGTTTTCTAATTTGTAATGTATTGCTACTTCGCCTGGCTTTATAACTTCTGCGGGATAACATGTCATTAGGTGCTGCATAATAGATTCAGATCGTTGAAGTTTTGCTTCATCTTCTATCACTACATTTTTGCCCCGATTATAGGTAATGGTTCGTTTCCATGATTGGATACCTGCATCGGCTGGGTATGATTTCGCAATATCCAGGGCAAATTTTACCCCTGATTTGGAGGTATTGTAAATAACACTGTTAGCTTTATATTTTGCTCCCGGAAGTTGATTTTTGCCATTTATGGTGGGCAGATTATGATAGTCGGAACAATTGTACCAAATATCGTAACGCTTATCGCTAAAGGTTTTGCGCGTATAGGTTCCGCGGCCAACATCAATCAATAAGGGTAATCCGTCATAATACACCACAAAATTGCCTATGTCGTTATGGTTATGGCTTTCGTCGTTATTGCCGCCTTTGGCTGCCATAAAAAACCCTTTAGTTGAACCTTGAACATCGCGGGCTATAACAACTTCCAAATCGGGTAACCAAACTTCCAAAGGCAAAGGAAATCCTTTGGCAGCATTCCGGAATTCATCCTGCATAAATAGCGCATAGAAATTTCGGAAATAGTGAAACCTGCCTACACTTCCATCTTCGGGTTTCCGGTAAAACGCTCCAAAACGCATCATATCAGGATCGTTCATATCTTTTCCGTAACGGTAAATCATGCTGGCTGCCATACCTGGCTGAGGATCGGCATCGGCAAAATTTAGAAAATACTTTTCGCTGATTTGGGCGCGGTAAATAAACTTACCCATGTTGCGGAATTTTTCGTCGCTGTATACATAACCAAAGGCATTGCTGCTGGCAAGATTGAGCATTGAAACATTGTCGTAAAGAGACGCTGCGGCAGCTCCCCAATAACCGGGACCTTCGTCGCATCCTCCGTCGAGTGGGTGGGGATTAAGAAATTCGTCGAGTACACTTAAAATCTTACCTACCGTTTCAGTACGTTTTTGATCGTCTTTTTCGAGAAGTAATACTGCATTAAGCCAGTTAGAACATATCCAGGGATTCCAATTGTTCGGTCGGCGACCATCGGCATTCTTGCCCATCCAGCCATGACGTTTGGTCATAAGCGGCTGAAAAACCCGGTTATTTGTTTCATAATAAATCCGTTTACGAATTTGCGGAGATACCGCATCGAGTTTTTCTCCTAGAAAATAATCGACCCAAGCCAGGTAAGTGGCCGTTTCGGCTGAAAATAAATCTACAAATGGCTGAGAAACATCCATCAAACCCGAATATTCTTTTGATCGTGGAAGATGGGCTGGAACTCCCCAAAATGACTCCTCGCAAATTGACCAAACGCCATTAATGATGGGATCGATAAAGCGACCTTTATTTTCATAAATTTCGGCCAAAAGAAGCGTACCTAATACTTCCCGTTTCTTAAAGCTTATCGTCTGATACTCGTCCCTGTCGCCGGTACGCTCTATTAATAACGATTTGGTTGCCGGAATAGAAGGCCAAGTATAATCAACATAGGTTTCAGCCGCTTTCAGGGAGGCCTTCATCATCTCCTGATCGGCTTTTGCCCAATCCGTCCGGTCAGTCAATTTTGGAAAAGGCGTCCAATTAGCTTGCGAAATTAAAACACGGGAAAGCGCCTCTTTCGAAAACTTTCCACTCAGCAGGTTTTGTGCCTCCAACGAAATTGACAGTCCAAAAAGCAAAAAGATAACTACAATTTTTTTTCTCATGATGTTATTCGGTTAGTTATTTAAAATCAATATCATCCGCATATTATAGTCTATAAACTATTCAATTTTTATAAATCCGCTCAAACCCATTGTTATTAAGTAGTTCATTAATCTGAAAGGCTATAGAATTATTCGTCAAAGCTCCGACAAACCTACTTCAATAGCTCTGGCATTTGAAAATCCTGTTCCATGTTATAAGGCAACACCCGGACCTTATCTCCCTTTTTATTCGAAAAGTAAAGTTTCGATTCCGAAAGTTTATCGGCATCTCCATCGGCCCAGAATGCATAAAAATCGTTGTGAGCATTTAATGGCCGACGGGTATATGAATGATTGCGCGAACTTCCCTGTGTTATCATCCTAATTTTTTTCCAGTCGACACCTTCGTTGTAACTTTCCCACAAAGCCATTTCCCCACCTGTTCCATACTTCTGGGGGCCTGGTTCCGTTGGACCAATAATGCGCCATGTATTCCCTTCAACATACAACGAACCCATATCGTAATTATGGGTCGATTCGCAAACTTTGCGAAAGTTCCATTGTCCGTTTTTCCAATGAATAAGCATCCACTCGCGGGGATCCCCTTTGGGACCTGGCTCAAAATGGCTGCTTAATACTGCAAGGATGATTGGGTTGCCTTCCTTATCAAAATTCACATCGTTGATGTAAGCAAGCTTACCTTCCGCTTCATAATCTTTTACCAATGCATCCCCTTGAATATCGGATAATGGTGTAATCAAAGATTTTCCATTGATATTTTTCCAGGTTTCCCCTAAGTCATCGGTTTGAACGAAATAGATGTTGGTTCGTTTGTTTACATCGCCTCCCGGATGGTAATTAAAGACCGAAACAATCTTTTTTTTCCACACATTAGACGATTGGTAATGACCACCCATTCCTGCCAATTTTTGATGCGGAGCCCAGACCCTGCCATCTTTACTGGTAGTCCAATATAATTCACGCCCCTTTGTATATTTTGTAAAGAGGTAGAAAAAGCCCTCTCCTTTTATCCACCAGGGTTGAGGATAAGTCATTTCATCCTCCAAAATTTTATCAAACGATTCAATGCTATAGGGAAGTGTACTTTTAAAAATAATTCCCGGCCGTGAAGTATTCCTGCCACTAACAAATACCCAAACAAATCCCATATCATCAATCGACAGCGAAGCATTATCATGAGGATCGTCAACGCCCATTTTATCATAAACAATTACTGGTTTAGGCACCATTCCCTTTTTATGATCGTAATATGAAATCATGATCAAAAGATGTCGATCTTCCTTCTTGGTAGTTCCTCCGTAAACAAAAAAAGTCTTGCCAACCTCAGGTGCATAAATCGCAACCGGGATGTGATTGGCGGTATAGGTTCCAAGCCCTCCGGAGTATTTATCGCCATATTGCGAAAACTGACCAAGGGTAAACCAAATTCCATTATAGCCATTGGCCTTGAGATATTGTGCATTTGCCTCTAAAGTGACAAAAAAAGTACATACTCCAATAATAAGAATAAACCATTTTTTAGAAATCATTATTCAAAGAATTATATTTTATTAATTGCTTTTTTGTCAAATCAATACCTATTAGTATTAAAATATCAATGTCGTTTTGTTAAGCAGCAGGCTTCGACTGCGCTCAGCCTGAAAAACTGGTAATAGTTTCACACTGAGCAGAGTCGAAGTAAGTATTAATTATTTAATTTCTAAACTAAACGACATTTATTCCTGTACTGTTTTCTTTTATTGAATCTCAATAACTCCATTATTAATCTTAGGTACAGTAAATACAATATTTTTTCCTGATTTTTTGACCGTCAGTATGGTCAGTTTTAAACCATCGCGCAACAATACATTCGATTTACCGGAATTTAAAATGCTAATCTCAGTTGGCTGATTGCATGTTATCCGGATGATCTTTTCTTCAAATACGAGATTCGCAGATCCATCGGTATCCATGCATTTCAATGTATAATTGCCAAACCGAAGTTCTTTGCCTTTTCCCAGGTATAATGACGAAAGTCTTTTGCCTGAAAACCCTGCGATACCAAAATAACCGGTAAATGCCCAACCATCAGATAAAAAAGATTTACCAGGATTGGTCGACTGAAAGATCGTTTCCCGCAAAATATCTTTATGAAAAACCTCCAAAGCAGTAAATTCATCTCCGTCATTGCGATTTACTACCGAAATATGATCAACAGTATATGTTTTCTCCCCTTTATATGGTTCGAAAACTACTACAAACGGCTTACTTCGAGCTTCTTTTTCGGTGCGGATGGTAAAAAGCGGAAGCTCCTTTCCATTGTATATCTTTCCTGCAGTTTTAGTTTTTGGCGATTTGGCCTGATAATACACCCTGTCTTTATTTCCAGCTATCAGGGCTTGCATATATAAATCGTTCCGGCTCTCATCTTTCATTGAAAATCGGGCAACAACATTTCCTTCATAATTGTCAAGTTTTGCAACATCGGTAAAAAACCGGAAGCCGGGATAATCTTTTTCTGTAACCGGATAAATGGCAGATTGCACGTTTAAAGGCTCCCTTTTGTCATTTAAAAATTCAACCTTTTCTCCAATATTATGATACACATAGTCGTTGCTAACCGGGTTATCGGAGCGGTAAATATCAATGTAATAACCACTGGTATCGGAAGTGCGGACAATTGAAAGCGTGCGCGACTGGTTTGTATTGGTAGACTTGTCGAAATAACGGGTATCAGTAAACGAATAGTCCGAAGAAACCGCTTGCTTGTCGGCCAAGGGTTCCATGGCAGCCAAGTCAATCTGACCAATTTTTTTTGTCCCTGCCGATCCGCTGAATGGAACGGAGCTTGACATACCAGCAGCCACAACAGTATTGTGGGCTGCCCATTGACTATAATAATTGCGATGTAACGGATGCTCGTAATTCGGTCCCGTTCCGGCATCAATTCCCAATACTTCCCCCAAACCATATAGTTCCATTGCCATACCGTTGCAATGGTTGTGATTGTAGGTTGCTCCTTGCACGCCAACCATTAGTCCTGTTTTCGGCTCCATCCCATTGCGCTGCAAAAAGTACCGGGCAAATTCCAGTGTTCCAGTACGCGGCCATTGATAGGTTGTGGTAGCGTCCGGTATTTCGGGCAAGAAACATAACAAACCTAAAAAGCCCGATTTGTCCCGCTGGTATTTTCTGCCATCAATCAGTTTTTTCATGGAAGCCAGCATTTCGGCTAATTCGGGCTGATCGTATTTTACCGCTCCCACCAAACCTATTTCGAGCGATTCGGCACTTTGCGAAGCCCTGCCGGTATCGCCAAACCCACCGACGGTTAAATTCGGGAATGAGTATTTTAGCATGGCATACGATGCTTTGAAAAGTGCCGGGAAACGACGAAAAACATCGTATCCGTTCTTTTCAAGTGCCAGCGATGCCACAAGCAAATTGCCTACCGGGTAATTATGATACCCCCCAGGTTCTTTCCAATGCCCATCGTGGGTAAGCCATTTTTCGACTGTCGAAGGAAGCGCCAGTTGACCACAACTGCCATTAATGGTGTCCTTTTCGAGGAAAAACTGTAGGTAATAATCCTGTTTCTGCTTGTTTTCCAGACTCAATGCAGCAAAAACAAGGGTGGAACTTTCGGCAGCATACCAGTTATTGTTCCAAAATCCGCGGAAAGCAAGCGTTGAAGCAAATTTTTCGAAAACCACTTCGTACCAGTGAAGGTCATAACCACTCTTCTGCATAAAAGGTTTTACAAAATCGTATGCCAATATTATGCTCCGATAACTTTGGTCGCCGAGGGTTTGCATATCCAAAAACCCGGTCCGGCAAGGCCCTGCAATGGGTTCCTGATAAAAAGCTCCTTTCGCCCACTGGTCCAATATATCGGCAGCAAACCTTGCATACTTTTCCTCACTGGTAAACCAATAAAGTATGGCTGCTTTCAAAGCCAAATCGTTTATATCGCCATTAATATCGGTAATGTATGCCTGAGGATCAGTCCATTCCTTTTGATTGGTCTCGGGATTAAACAATTGCATCAATTTTGAAGTATCATAAGGAACTAATTCTTCAATAGTTGGTTTCCGGTACGAAGTTCCCTTTTCGGTAATAGGCGACCTCAGATAGGTGTTTACCCTGATGGTGGGCACGGGAGCATTGCCCACCCAACGAACCAGCCGGGATCCCGATTCATCGGAATAAACAGTCGTATAATGTTTCCCCGGAACACGATTCATCAGATAGCGGCTAAGTATCCACTGGGGATTCGTTTGATGACGGTCGACATACCCGGAGACTTGTTTTTCCAAGTCATTATATATAGATTTCGCCCATTCCTGCCCAGTTAATTTCTGTAGAACAAGTTGTTTGTCGTTATCGTTTACCAGAATATGCGGATATCTGCTTTGCGCCTGACCAGTTGCATAGATCATGAAACATGCTATACAGGCTAGGAGAATTTTTCGAAAATTACGATGCATATCAAACAGTTTTAATTGTATTTATTTAAAAGCCAAAGAGCGGGATGCCTTACAGGAAGATTTCGGATTACCTCCGGATGTGTCGGGCTTCCATTTAAATGAAGGAATGTTGAAATATATTCCCGGTTTTGATAGGCTATACCGGCAAAGAGAAGGCACGATTGACGCACCGGCCATTCGTCCCAAATGTAAATGTCTTTGGCAAAAGGCCATTTTGACTTATCGGCAATAAATGGGTAGATAAACTCCATCCCCTTTTTCAGACTTTTGCCTTCCACAGTTTTATATTCCCACAAATTATCAGTAGAAGTTGATAAAATCTGCGCCACATTGCACATCGCATCCATGTTGAATAACGAATATCCATAAGGCTTGGTACGTTTCAGTTCCAGTGGAAAACTACCGTCAGCAGCCATTTGAGATGGCAATAAAACCGTTTTAAAACGATTGGTACAAAATTGCAACATCTTTTCGTCGCCCAACAAAGATGCAAATGCCGAAGCAGTAGCAACCCAGCAGGTACCATGATTATTTTTGGCATTCATTTCGTCTATTCCGTAGGGATGGGTATTCATCCACAATAAAAAAGTCCGAAACCAATCCTTCATTTTTACTGACTGCGCTTCGGGTATAACATTATTCTCCGTCAGGATTTTAGCCGATTGAGCAACTTCCACCAAATGATAGGCATCGATTAACCCGATTCCTCGCCCTGTAAAACGCCCCCAGATAGCTTGTGAATAAAGCATATTGGGATTCATACGGGTAGCAGTGTCAACAAACCAGGCATTGATGTGCTCCATCGCTTTTAAAGCATATTTTTGTTCGCCTGTGAGTAACCATGCAGATGTAAGTGTAGCCGTTATTTCGCTAAAGCGGATCATGGCATGCCGGTGGTCCGAAAAATTATCGGGATTACTTTGCCCATCCTTTTGAATATAAGGTCCGGTTGGATTCAACGAATCGGGCCACCAATAATCTCCTTCCGAATAATAATCATGACGATTCCCCGCGCTGCGTTTGCAAAATGATGAAGTTACCGTTACCGGCTTCTCTGCCATCATTTTTTCGGCCTGTTCAATCGTTTTCTTCCGAATATTTTGCAGTAGTTGGGCTTTCAGGTCGGGCGTTAATTGCTGAGTTTCCGAAATTGCTTTTGTTGGGAAAATTCCACCCTGTATCCAACAAGGTTTCAAGAAAAAAGATCCCAGGAATAATAAAAAGAAAATTTTATGATTTGACATTTTATAGTTTGAATTATTTCTATTCGATCCATTTAAAAACAGACTTAGATTTTTCACCAACCCGAAAGCGAAATTATTTCAGTTGAATAACTAGGTGTATTTCCATCCCAATGTGGTAACATCAGTATTGAGAAGGTCACATTGCCAGATGATTCCGGTATTCGGGCCATTAACCGGCTTACCCCTAAATTCTCCTTTTGAGGTTTTGCCTGTTGAGCTGATTCGGAAGTAAATACGGCATTTTCAGGAGACAGAATAATTGCAGTTAGCTTCTTTCCATTCAATGTAAGTTCTGCTTTTTTCGATGAAATTATCTGAATAACAGCATCGGTAGTCATCCCCCAGGCAATAGTAGAAGCCTTGGTTAAGGCGAATTCATCCTGAATCAGAACCGACTTTCGTCCATCCAATATTTTCAAACCGCGCATTGCTGAGCTGACAAATTCTTTGTAAGCAGATGTAAAATCAATTATAGAAAATGGTTCCATTATTCCTTCGCTATGTTTAATAAATTTTGAAGTGGCATCCACATCCTGACTTTTGCCATTGATCACCGGGACATTATGACTTAACGATTGCAACCGGTAATACGAGTACCGTTTGCTCCCAAAATAATCGGGCAGGTTATAGTCGTCGGAACCTAAATCCCTCGCCCAGCGGACTCCAAGAGCATCCATCTCAAAATTACCCAGGTCGAGATGCGCATGGTTTACTTTATTGTATCCGGCCTTGAACCCAACCCACAAGGCATTTTGATCTGTCCACGAACTGCGGGAAAAATAAAGTGCCACCTTCCCATCGAAGAATTTATCGAGATCCCGTTGGGCTGCTGAATTTGCATAAGGTCTGAACCAAATAACATCGAATACATTGGCTGTGCGGGTTTCGAGCTGATCGATTACAAAATCCGAAAAGTGATTGTTATTATAAACATTCGCCAACCACATAGCAGGATGCGGGGCGCCCAGTTTTGATTTTTCGCCAGCATCGGCATAATTAAGCATATAACCGGTTGGTCCGGCAGAATAAATCGGGAAGTAACCAGTAAGGTTCATTCCCGGCGAATTATTTAACTCAAAATCGCTCTGTAATGCAGACTGTAAAGCTGAAATCCCATAGGCGGTATAATCTGTAGCATATCCCCAGTAACCGGGACCTTCTCCCCAAACGCCATCGGGACCATAGCTTTTCAACGCAAAAGGCAAATTTTCAATGGCTTTTTTAAGTATGTACGAAGCAATTGCCGTATCGGTCTCCGCAACAGCTAATGCACCAATTAAAAGGCCGCCGTTGCACACCTGGTTCCAATTATGATCTACTTTTGTCCACCAGGCATTTCCGGCATAGGCTTTTTTACCTTCCTCCAAACCTAGTTTAATCAATCCGGCTTTGATCAAATCGCGCGCAGATTGATCCATATCGTTATAAAGCCAGTCGTAGCCAATAGCAACTGCATGGGTCATTTCGGCAACATCCAAAAAATGCGATGGATTCCAGTCAGCAAAAGCACACACTGTTCGCATATTCGAAACAGCCGGACTGAGGTATTTTGCATTCCCTGTCCATCGATAAGCAAAAGCAAGATTATAAACCCGCGATAAACATTCCCGGCTTTTATCGAGCAAGCGGGGACCGATTAAAACGTGTTCTATGGGAGATTTAAATATATCCTTATCTGCCTGGGCAATTACATCGGCAGCATATTTCTTAAGTTTGATATCGGTATTGCTCAGTGTCTTTAATTCGGCTAACCGAACATCGGTTAATAATAACCGGGGGTGTTCCCGTTGCATGGTACTTAGAATACCAGTCAGTTCGATTTCCGGCACTTTTGCAGGAGCAATCTTTTCAGATTTTTCGCATGATGCCAGTGTAGAAAGCTGAAAAACTAAAAAGAAGATCAGTATGAATTGATTGAGCTTTTTCATATTAGTTACCATGCTTCCAGAACCTTTTCGAATTTGATTTTTTTATCGCCTGCAGAACCGGGAATTAACAAAACCTGAATAGCTTGTTTCTGGTTCGGTTCAAGTTGTATTTCAAATCCGACCAGTGTTTTACCTGGATTTGGTGCATCATAGCCGGTGGTTGGTTCAGTAGACCATGTTTTCATGCTAACTTCCTTCGGGGTGTTCACCTTTAATTCCAACGTATGCCCTTCTTTTGTGAGCTTAATGCTATTCTTTCCTAATTCAGGAGTTGCAGACGTCATCATGGTCCAGCGCAGGGTTGTGGGTTTATCAGGCGCCACCACCTCATCGCGGATCACAACAAAAGCCTGATCGACAATAGCAACGCCCCTTTTCGCCTGGGCCAGTTGATTTTCATAAACAGAAGATATGTCGGAAATAGCATACATAAAATCTGGATTATCTGAAAACCCATCAATTTTGGCATATCCCTTCACAAGCTGAAGCTGGTTGTTTATGGTAAGTGTATTGTGTGCCCGGTTGTTTAATCTGAAAATACTCCAGCGCTGAGCATCCTGAGTACGTCCAAACACAGCAATCCCTTTCGATTCGAGCGATTCGTAATCCTGCATCCCAAAATCGGATGCCCACCGGGTACCATCTGCTTCCATTATAAATGAACCAATGTCCATATGTCCATGGTTTACTGAGGGAGAACCAGCCTTAAAGCCAAGAAACAGAGCATTTCGGGTATTCCACGATGTCCGCATCAAACAAACGGGATTTGCCCCCTGCCCTTTCCAAAATTTCATTTTCGGTTCTGTAACGCTTTCCAATGAAAGACCTTTTCCCCAAATCATCACTGCCGGAAGCAACCTGTCTCTTGTATAACTTGAATAATCATCTTTCTGTAAATATCCTTTTTCGACCCATAATTGCGACGGATCGTTGTTTCGCTGCGCAAACCAAAACATGGCAGGACTGATGTCTTTTCCGGAACCACTATCTCCCCAATTATAAGGTAAGCCTGTAACTCCGGTCATGCTCTGGAAAAAACCGGCAGTTTGCAAAAAGCCGGGAACACTGTTTAATCCGAAATCAGTTCCAAAAACTTTTTCGACTGCACTCAAAAACATCACATTGAAGGAAGTTCCATACCCCCAATAGCCATAGCCTTCGGGATAAGCGCCATCGGGTTTGTATTCACCCATAGGCAGTGTTATGGATTGTATTGCCCTTTCGATCATTTTTTTCGAAAGCTCCGGATTATCTTCCGCAACAGCCAAAGCACCATATGTCATACCAGCATTACAAACCTGATTCCAGTTATTAACTGCTTTTACCCAACTACTATATTTGGGATCGAGTGAAGGGTTTAGTCCTTTGCTGACAATGGCTTCCCGGATAATCGCTTTCGATGGTTCCGATAATTTTGGATACAACCAGTCATATCCAATGGAAATGGCCATCGTCATTTCAGCAACATCCAGAAAATGCGATGGGTTCCAATCGCTGAATTTTGATATAGCCAACATCTCTTGTTCGCACCGTTCAAAATATTTAGCCTCTCCAGTAATTCGCCAGGCATAGGAAAGGTAAAAAATACGGCGAAGTGCTTCGCGCGATTTGTCGAGTAACCGACGTCCTATCTGAATACGTTCAACCGGAGGTCTTAAAATAATGCTGTCGCATTCTCTCAGAATGGTTTCATGCATTTTTTTCCAACTAGGATTGGTTGCAATGGATTGTTGAATTTGAACTTCTTCTCCTTTAAGAAGCAAAATTCGTGGGTGTTGCTTTTCAGTAATTGTTTGTAATGAAATGGATTGCTGAGCAAAACTGGTTACAGACAAGCAAATCAACATTAAAATTATCAAGGAGTTTTTTAAGTAGTTCATATCGCTCTTGGTTTTATAATTTTATAATTCAGTTGGAACCGAAAAGTTATAAATTCAATGATTTTCATATGTTTTAAATCATTTAATTTCAAAGTCCCCCAAATGGGGGATTAGGGGGTAAATGACTTTTCAAAGCAGACTTATAATTCAATAGTAACACTTTTACCTGCATATACCGTTTGCGGCAAATCGATCGCTATTTCGCTGATATCTTTCTCCTTATTCCAGGTAGCTTTGTAGTTTGTTCCGTTTTTTTCAAATCTTCCGGTTACTGTTAAATGGATTTTACCCAGTTTACGGGATGGATCAGCCACCGAAATCTGCTTGATTGTTGAGCCATTGGTTCTAACCATTACCAGCCCAGGACTGTCAGTTCCAATTTTTAAGCCTGGTAAAATCAAAATTTCGCCCGATTTATAAAATACTAACTGGCTGATATTTGTACCAGAATTTCTCACCGCCTGAATTTCGGTAGAATTCTCCAAAATCTCAATAGGATGATTCAATTGGCTTTCAATTTCTTTTTCGGATATTGAAGGAACAACAATATATTGATATTTTGCACTCTGAGGATGAATTCCATGATCGAGCCAAAGTTTGAAGACCTCTTTGCTAATTTCATCTTTAGGTGAATCCGATTGCTGGTTAATTTTAAACCAACTTCCTGTTTCGGACTGATTGGACAAGTTAACTTTTTGTGCCTCCGGGAAAATATAAGCCATACTATCGTGGTAAACCCAACGAATATCCGTAAATTGCTGTGAACCGTTTTTTAACACCGTTTTTTCACTGTCCTTTTTTACAATTACATCGCCACGCAATAAACACTGGTTTAGTGTTGTTACGACTGGTAGTTTTGAATCTGAATTGATTCCGGCACCCAGGCATACATACTCTTTATCGAAAAAGAACCATGCCTTTTTAGCATCCAAAGGATCGTGGGGACTTTTGAAATCGAATGCCACAGCACCATATATCTCATCGGTAACCGCTCCAACAAAATCCGTCAGTCCTTTCTTTTGAATTTCGTTTTCGGTTGGTAGCGCTGGTTTCTGAACTACGGTAGTTCCGGGGATTTTCTGCCAGTCGTAAACCGGAGCAATATCGTAATATTCATCCCCCCTGCGCGAAATATAGTTAGTGCCGTCTCCCCGGTGATGGTTCATTAATCCTTCGCCGTTATATGGGACTTCCATATTTTGATTGCGGGTGGAATACATCCTCACCGAAGTAAAATATTCGGGCCGCTGATGCGTATAATGTTCTGTTTGCCAAAAAAAAGCACTGTGTGACAACGTTGGCTCAGCCTCGCCCTTCCGTATTTTTACAATTACTTCCAGCTCATTTTTACGATAATCGGTTGTTTTCAGCAATCGTTCAGGAGTTGCTGTTTTAAATGCCCTTTGAGCATTCTCGCGGGTAATATCGCGGTTCATAGCTCCGGTATCGGGGAATTTACCATAAACCATCATCTTACAAATTCCATCGAGATAATAGTCTATGAGAAGCTGAAGCGATTTATCGGAAAATTTATAGGAAGTTCCTGCAACATTGGCCGCCCATTCTGCAAAAGCATCGGCATAGCCTAAACCATACGAAAGTGTATTGTTAACGCGGTCTTCGCGATGATGAAAACTAAAATCGTATTGCATTCCACGGCCGGAGGCAAATTTTATTTCCCCTTCGATTACTTTTACTACCTCGTCGAAAAGTTTGGCATCCCGATTAAACAATGCTGTTTTTGCTAAAATACCGGCAATTTTTATCCGGTCGCCGCTTGGGCGTGCACCCGAAGCTGTCAAATGGGCGCGACCAACCATAGGCAATGTTTTTGCAATCTGCTCGCTGGTCAAATCGGTATCCATAATGAGCAAAACGCTCACCAATGCGTTGGGAGTCCCAATCTGGTTCCACCACCAGTTATCACAAATAAAATCGTTTGCCAGCCAATAATTAATCGCAGAATAGATGGCTTTTTTAAGCTTTTTATCCCCTTTCCATTCAGATCCTTTTTTTTTGAAAGCCCGGCTTAACTCAACCAAATTACTCAAATGCTGGCCATGCTGGAATCCGGTTCGCGACACGTCTTTATAATTAATACCTGGCCAGGTGCCATCTTCCTTAAGAGTACTCACTAATAGCTTAATATTCGATTCGCTAACACCAGGATCCATTTGATCGGCAATAAACCGCTGCCGAAGAATTTCCAAATCGCTGATTGCATTCAAACTCAAGCAAAACGAGAATGAAAACAGAAATATTAGTATTAATTGGGAGTATTTTGAATTTTTCATGCGAAAAACTATTTGATAACTGGTTAAGGTAATTTATAAATGACTATTCCATAATAGTGTATTTTTCAGCGCTTATCTTCTCATTCGATTTCAGATCTGTTCCATTACCGGCATAGGTATTATGTGAAATTGTAATTTCTCTCCCAGAATAAGATTCCACCCCAAACCCATTGTTATAATGGATGAGGTTATTGCTGACGGAAACTTTATCGCAGCCATTGTACAAATATTCCAGCATGACTCCGCTTCGGTCATTATTTTCAATAAGATTGCCTGATATTTCAATGTTGCTGCTTTCTAGTAAATCTATACCATAGTATGCATTACGGGCAATTTCGCAGTAGTTTATTTTAGCATTTTTGCAATGCGTTAATGTTACTCCGCTTCCAAACGGAGAGGTGACAAAACGGCTGTCTTTAATCACCACCCCGTTGCAATGACCTAATAAAAGATTATGCTGAAGTTTTGGTCCGGGAACAACACTTGATCCGTTTTCGCTGAAGTTACACCCTGAAATATTCAATCCTTCTGCTCCTGTTATAAACACCCCGTTGTATGTGCAATTCTGCACTGTAACATTGATAAGATTAATATTTTTCATATCTCCCTCTCTGTGAGATCTCAAAATGATACCACCCCTATTCCCGGTACTTCGAAATGAGCGGCTGGAATTCGGATCCGTTCCGGTTTCAGGTTTTAAAGCTCCTTCAACTACCAGATCACGAATTGTAAAGTTGTGGAGAAATGAATCGGCATTGACAATTGCATCGTGCGCACCAGAGGCCGGATCAAGAAAAAGAACCGTTCCTAATCCTTCGCCTGAGAGTGTAACACCCGAAGGTATTTTTAAAGTGATTGGCAACGTATGCAATCCGATGGATGCTTTTACCCAGCCACCTGTTAAAGCTGCACTGTCTAATGCTTTCTGAATCGATTCGCCCGGTTTAACGATAATTGCATTGGCAGGAACCTTTGCAGTAACCTCCGGCAAAGCTCCGGCTGGAAATGCAACAGCAGAGGGCTTTGGCGTACCCGTTTTAACAATTGATGCGTTAGCAGGAGCCCTGAATGCTGTCAGGACACTTCGGGTAGCTTTAGGTCTTGCTGAATCAGCGGCAGTTTTTGAATAAGGCAGATCTACACCTTTGGAAGTATAATGCCTGTAAACATATTCGTAGTCGTCCCTGACTTTTTTTGCCCTTTCCGAAATAATTCCATAGCAATGAGGCTTCTCACCAGTGAGAAATTGAGCAGAATATTCATAACCTAAAGCTATTCGGTTATTGGCAATTGAAAAAAGATCGACACCCTGCGTATAGGCAATACGGGCAGCACCGGCAAATTCGCCAAGGCCAAGTTGAACATGCCCTTGATCGCGCGCACTTTCCTGACATTGTCCGCTTGGATAGATGTATTTAAAAATACTCCCGTTTACTGGTCCATGCAGAAAATGGTCAATAGCATTGTTAAACATAGCGCGGTTATCGGTGAAAACTGCAATTGCCAAAATCGAGTGGATTATTGCACCATCCCAGTTTCCATTGGCCTGTGGATAATAAAAACGCATTAACGGATAGTAAACGGTCATTAACATATTTGTGAAGCTATCCTGATCTTTTTGCAACCAACTGGCATTTGTGTTCCGTAATATCTCAGCTGCATTGCAAAGTAGATGGCCTGTCCAGCCAGCTAAAAGCTTGGCATCGTTGTAATCGAAATCCCAAAGTGCCGGAGACCATTTATTTATTATTTCGATGGCTTTATTTGCATATTTTTTATCGTCGGTTATGTACCAAAGGAGGGCTAAGTTATAGGCCATGTTTGACCCTTTTGACAAATCGTCTCCGCCAATATTAGGTTTCCCGTAAGGTCCACGCATTACATGGGCATGCGGTTTAACTAAAAAGTTTAGGTCTGTTTCACTTTTAAGCCTTTCAAAGGCATCTTTCCAGGGTTGTTCTCCTTTCAAAACCTGTTTCTTCATGTATTCCAGATCGGCCGAAGTTTGATCGATTCCCGGATGAAGAAAACTCTGAGCGGAAAGTGCCGCTGAAAAAATAATGGATAAAAAAACGGTTAGGACACTAGAATTGGTTCTTTTCATAAACTCGACGATTTTTACCGGTTCTTAAAAGCTGGTTTTAATTTTTTAGTTTTTGAAACCGAAGCATCGCTTCCAAATAATAATAGTCGCCATAAATCAATGGTACATCAACTTCGCTGTTATGCGCTTTCGATCCCACACAATGCTTTAACAGAAAATAATTGTTCTGGCCTAATTCTGCTAAATAAGCCGGAGAAGAAAGAACACGAATTTGTTGCTCTGCAACTTCCCGATATTTTTTTGCCGATTTTTTATCGACATACTGGCTTAGCTCAATTAAAGCAGATGCCATAACAGCTGCGGCTGAGGCATCGCGGGGATCATCTTTCGATTGAACATTAAAATCCCAATACGGAATTTTGTCGTCCGGTAAATTCGGGTGATTCAGAAGAAAACCGGCAATCTTCTTGGCATGCTGCAGGTAGCGTTCATTTTTTGTTTCTCTGTACATCATGGTGTATCCATACAATCCCCAACTTTGCCCCCTCGACCAGGCAGAATTATCGTCCAATCCCTGATGGTTTTGCTTTTTTTCTACTTTATAGGTAACTGTGTCGTAAGATACTACATGAAAGCAGCTATAATCGGGCCTATAATGATTTTTAATGGAATTATCGGCATGATTAACTGCAATTTTATAAAAGGTCGAATCCTTTGAATATTTAAAAGCCCACATCAGGAATTCAAGGTTCATCATATTATCAATAATTACAGGATATTGCCATTTGGCATTTGTATTCCACGATTTTATCAACCCAATTTTGGGGTTATACCGGGTAATCAACGATTTGGCTCCTGTTAGCATTACATCATTATAACCGGATTGATTAGTCAGGCGTGCACCATTGCCAAAACTGCAATAGAGAATAAATCCCAAATCGTGTGTGCTTTTGGTATATTTTTCACGCTCAATGCGACTGGTAAACAATAGTGCATCTTCTTTCAGTTTATTATTCCCGGTTGTTTCATATAAATACCATAAAGAACCGGGGAAAAAACCGCTTGTCCAGTTTCGGGAGGTTGTGACTATCATTTTACCGTCTTTTGCAGTACTCCGCGGCAACGAATCCGATTTCGTCTTCATTTCCAAAGCCATTAATTCGTATTGTTTTACAGAAAACTCAAGCGACTCTTTAATAATTTGAACCGTTGGTTTTTGCTTGATATTTGTGAAGGAGACAATTATAAGAATGGCAGCAACTATAATAATGCTTTTCTTCATATATAAATAGTTTTGTAGTTGAATGTCAATTTTATTTCAGCAGATAGAAGAGCGAAATAATTCTTCTTTCAATCGGAAGTATTTGTATTTTGCAAACATAAAAAGCTAAGAATAGGTTTGTTTAATAAAAGCCCTATCAGAAATAATCCCGATAGGGCTCCAAAACAAACAAACTACTCCCACATCAGGGAAACTTAACCAAACCCTTTTTTTATAAAGTCGAGGTGAACAAGATTGATACACCCCGACTTTATTTTTATTTTCATCAATTTACCAGATACCGTTTGATGCTGATTCTTGCACTTCCATTAGCATTTACAGCATTTACATACACATAGGCTCTGTAGTTTTTATTAGCAGTTTCCAGCCAGATACCGGATTCAGCCTTCAAATTCAAAGCATAGTTTGGAGAACCTTCAAGAGATAGTTTCTGAAAATCCATATCATCCACATAAACTCCATATTGCAAACGAGCGAGATGTCTATCCCTCAATGCCCATACTTTTTTAATTTGAGCATCATTCGAAACCCCAGCCGGAAGAACTAATCCGTCAAGATATTCTGCACTAGTTGCAGGAGCCATTAAAGCATGCCCGAATGTGATTCCTGTAATGTTTCTGTACAAATAAACAAGATCAATTTTATCAGCATTTAGTGCAGCATCTGTTGCATTATAAACAGCCATGTTTTCAATTGATATATAGCAATTTGCATTATTAGTAACTGCCAAATCCAGAGCCATATCCATTTTTGCAACTGTATAGGGGCCCATTTTGTAGGTAGCCGTTTTACCATTGCTGGCCGTTGCGGAGAAAGTAAACGTCACTTCCTTACCTTTAGCCTCATCAGGTATTTTATAGAAATACCTGAGGGTTGCAGCACAAGTGTCGCGGGTGAAGTTAACAACAGTTGCGTTTCCTTCGGTAATAGCTGTATCGGCTACCTGAATCCCCACATCAACACCACTGCTATTGGTATAGAAAGATCTTTTTTCCATGTAGGTGCCACTTGCACCAGCAATAGTAGCTTCTACCCGGGCTGAAACAATTTTCCCTTCAGCATCCGGTATGGCCATTGCATAGGCAAATTCAAGATTCTGACCTGCTAAATTAGGGCCAATAGAACGTTTAATCACATCGTTATTTAATCCCGATTTGGGAGATGGTAAAGCATATTCTTCCTCCTTACAAGAATTGAGAAAAAGGACAAAAACCATCAATAGCGCTATATGTATATAATTTCTTTGCATAGTCTGTTCTTTTTTTTAAGGTTTGGGTTGCACAGTAATGTAAACAGTGTAGTCCTTTTTTACCTTGCGGTTACCGGAAATTACAGTCCACAGTTTAGGAGTGGCCAAATCAGAGAAATCGACTTTGCCAATAATTTTAGGATCAAGCTTAGCATCTGTTACAAGCGAAAATTGCGGGTAAAGATTTTTTAAGTCGGTACCATAGAACACTTCCACATTTACTGTTTGAGCAGTTGTATCAATCACTGCATTTTTGGTTCTAACAGTTTGAAAGTCAGATCCTAACAACTCGAAATTACTTACATAACATTCGGCTCTTTCGGTTATTAACAAACCATCCCCGTCAACAGGAAAATCCTTTGAACATTGCGTTCCGGTAAATAGCACAAGTATTAGTGCGAATGATATCTTTAGAAATTTTTTCATCGCAATATATTTTAGATTTTTATTCTTCATTAATTTATCCTCCATATTATGATTTTACAACCAAGGTGTATTTTGAGTTAAATTGGAGTTTCTATCTCTTTCGCCAGGAGGAATTCTGAAAATATAATCCTGCTGGTAAGTCCTCTCTGAAGAGTTTTGGTAATACCTTTGTTGATTCGCACCATGGGTATCTATTCTCCAAACACCTGCTCCATATGGTGGATTCCATACTCTTTCGATAGCCCTCCAACGGCGAATATCGAACCCGCGTTGACCTTCTCCAAGAAGTTCAACAATACGTTCCTGTTCAATGGCTGTGAAGAATGCAGCTTTATCAGCAGTTTTCGATGCATCTAAGGCAGGAAGGTTACCACGATAACGTATTTTGTTTACCAGTGCAATGGCATCAGCCTGAGGTCCTATAAGTTCGTTGGTAGCTTCAGCATACATCAGGTAAACGTCGGCTAACCGCATTACCGGATATGCATAATCACCTTCACTACGTCCGAGTCCAGGAGTATTTCTTAAAAATTTACGGAAAGCAATTCCGGAGTTATTACCATCGGTATTGTAAGATGTATACTTAGCACCATTGATAGTAACAGCAGCATTCCAGGTTTTGTAAATAAACGGACACCATCCGGTTGATTTAAGCGATGCAAAACCAACACTCATTTCATAATCCCACATAATGGAAGCTTTCATGCGATAATCTCTGTCAACATAACTCTGTGGATTCACAGCAGAATTTAATGCTGTTCTTGCTCCAGCTGTACTTGGGTTCATTGGCACAAGCTTAGCAGCAAAATCAACAGTGGTAGTCAGCTGGTAGCGGTCGGCTATTTCAAAACGCGGGTGAACCCAATGTTGTGACCCTTCGTGCGAACGACCGGAAACATCGCGCATCAGCTCTTCGCCCTGACCGGTACCAGTACCACCATGAGCAAATGCCATAATCATTTCACCATCACCATTAGCGGCTGAAGTAAACAGGTAATAATAGTTAGGTAATACATCCGCTTTGCCGATGACATCAATTTGTCCTGGTTCTCCACCACGGAAAAGTTGTAAACCAAAATCGTTGATCACCGATTTAAAATCTCTGGCTGCAAGGGCATACCCCGAATCGGCCTGAACAGGATCCGGAGTAAAACCTTCCAGTTCCGGCCAGCCGAATTTATTCCAACTTGCCCAGTATAACTGAAGTTTACCACGGAAAGCCAAAGCTGCCGGTTTACCAACTCGACCAACCTGAGCAGCTTTTACTGGTAATTTTTCATAGGCATAGGTAAAATCGGCAAGTATAGAATCTTTAATCATAGCCATGGAGGTTCTGCTGATAGATGCAACTTCAGCATTTTCCTTAATCACTTTGGTAAAATATGGAACATCTCCCCACAAGGAAATTAACCTGAAGTAAACCATACCACGGAGTAATCGGGCTTCACCAATTATTGCTTCCAATCCTGCAATTGAGTTAGGATTGGCTGTTGCCAACATTTTAGTAACATTTTCAATTACATAATTGGTGCGGTTAACCCCACCATACAAGTGTCGGTACATTTTATCGAAATTATCTCCGTAACCGGTAGGATTATAATCAGCACCCTGATATGCATCTCCCAAACGAAGATTGTTATTTGTAGCACTTGTTCCACGTACCCGAACGTATTCACCATGTCCCTCAAGATAATAATCGCGGTCGAAAAGAGGCCTCACATCTGCATAGGCTCCCATTAAGGCAATGGTGGCATCAGCTTCTGTTTTCCAGAAAGCAGCGGCATCCATTTTTGTTGTAGGAGCCTGGTCGAGCAGATCTTTAGTGCAAGAGTTTATAAATATTGCCATCCCCATCACAATGGAAACAACAACAATTTTTATATTAGTTTTTTTCATCTGTTCAAAGTTTTAATTTTTAAATACCTATGTTAACACCAAATGAAAATGATTTATTAATCGGATACGTATCACTTCTGTTGCCCTGCCCTTCCGGATCGAGACCCCTGAATTTGGTGAGTGTATAGAGATTTTCAGCTGTAACAAAAACGCGGAAACTTTCAACGCGAATACGATTCAACAAGTTGGAAGGCAAACTATAACCCAACTGCAGGTTTTTAATACGCAGGTAGCTTAAATCGTCAAGCCAGAAAGTAGTTTCTTCCCGGTTCGCATTGCCTGATAAACGAGGCCATGCTCCGCCACGGTTTTCCCAGTTCCATGGGTCATTCCAATGGTTCCAGGTAGAAGCATAACGCTGCGTACCGAAGTTTACGTTGTTGTGGTTGTTGATCCAGTAATCCTTACGTCCAGTTGCGCCTTGCAGCAGGAAAGTAAAGTCAAAACCTTTCCATGAGAAATTACCGTTGAGAGCAAAGTTTGTGGTTGGCCTGTCGCGTTGAATATTAGGATCTGCTATTTTATCATCGCCAGTAATTCTACCATCACCATTGATGTCCTTGCGAAGAATATCTCCTGGAGAAGCTCCCTGTGGAGTAGCATTATAAACATCTTCCCAGGTTTGTGCAATTCCTATATCTTCATAAGTATATAGGAAGTGATATGGCATATTTAGGAATGTCCAGCCTTTTCCAAGGAACTCGTTCCACTTTTCAAGGGTAGTTCTGTTATAAGAAGCGTTCAGATTTAACAAGTAAGAAAATTCGCCTCTTTTTTCTCTCCATGTAAAGTTACCTTCAACTCCACGGTTTCTCAAATCTCCAATATTTTTACGCGGAGCGTCATATGCACTGCTCAAGTGTGTTGAGAACTGCTGCGGACGGAGCATTCCCGTTGTTAAGCGGTCGTAATAATCGATTTCAGCATTAAGTCGATTGTCGAAAAAGCCAAGATCCAGACCTATATTCATTACTTCAGTTGCTTCCCAGGAAAGCTCTTCATTAACCATTTTTTTGTAAACAAGGCCTTTGGCAATGTTTCCATCCACCATATAATGCGACTCATCTAAAGTTTCGCGCTGTTCGTAGCGATCAACACCACTATTATTTCCAAGTGCTCCATATGAAAATCTCAGTTTACCCGAATTTAACCAGTTCTGCGGAATCGCTTTCATAAAATTTTCTTCGGTAAATCTCCAACCTAAAGCTGCAGATGGGAAGAATCCAAAGCGTCTTTCGTCGAGGAATTTGGAAGAACCATCGTAACGGAAGTTAGCTTCAAGTAAGTACTTATCGTAAGCAGTATAATTTATACGTCCGATATAGGATCTTAGTCCTTCTGTGCTTGAGTTACCTCCAGCGGATACCTGACCAGGTATAGTTAATGCGGCATCAACTTCCTCAAGTGAAGGATATACTCTGTTGGAACGGGAGCTGGACTGGCTTCTTACATACCAGTATTCTTCACTGTACACAAACAACCCAGTTAACTGGTGATTGGTAGCAATTGTTTTTTCGTAAGTCAGCCTGCCGTTTAACATGGTTTTGTAACCAGTATTGGTGGTATTGGAAATACCCGCATTATCACCAACATAAACACGTGAACCATATGCTCCGGTCTGGAAGTTATATGCTCGGTTTGGAGTAGATGCATTATAGCTGAACTGATTGTAATAATCTAAGTTATAATCCACTCTGGCAGTTAAGCCTTTTATAGGAGACCAATCCCAATATAGAGAGGGGTTAACTTCCTGTCGGTTACGGTGAGTAAGGTTATTTACATAAACAGTATAAGGGTTATATGCTTGTGCATCTTCGTTATAAGCCATAACCCCGCCAAAGTAACCTGATACAGGATCGTATGGTGTAAGACCGGAAATTGCATACTGCATATCGAAACCAGCAGTATTGGTAGGGTTGTCATCAATAAAACCATCTTCGAGCGAATAAGTCATATTCGACCAGTTACCACTGAATTTGGCACCGATGTTCATATTTTTATTCACTTTGTAATCGTAGTTAAAACGGGCATTGTAACGGTTATAATCGTTATTGATCTGCAAGCCTTTTTCATCCATCATCCCTAATGAAACGAAAAAATTTGATTTATCGTTTCCACCAGACGAAGAAAGATTATAATTCTGAACCTGACCATTACGCATGATCACATCCCACCAGTCGGTATTCGGATAGCGAAGTGGGTCAATCATTCCCAAAGCCATCCATTGGTCAATCGTACCATTCTTAAACATTAAGTTTTGTGGCAATGTGTTAACCAAGGCAGACCTTTGATGCATAGTAAGTGCACGGGGATAATCGGCCATAAAATCATATGCTTTGGTAGGCAATGTTTGCCCATAGGTTCCTGAGAAATTAATTCGGTTCTTATTCTGACCTTTACCCGATTTGGTAGTAATAAGAATTACACCATTGGCAGCTCTGGAACCATATACTGCCGAAGATGTAGCATCTTTTAAAACTGAAACACTTTCAATATCGTTCATATTGATCCGGTTAATGTCTACATCGGGCATTCCGTCAACAACAATCAGCGGATTTGAATTATTTACCGAACCTAACCCGCGAATAACCATGTTCGCCCCGTTATTACCAGCCATACCCGAGTTTTGGGTAACGGCAAGCCCGGGAACAAGTCCCGATAAACTGGAAGAGACATTTGTTAACGCACGGCTGGTAATCCGCTCGTCCATCTTAACTGCAGAAACAGCACCGGTCATGTTTACCTTCTTTTGTGTACCGTAACCCACAACAACCACTTCATCCAGTTTTTTAATATCCGGAACTAACGAAAGGGTAATGGTAGTTTTTCCGGCAACATCTATTCTTTCGGCATTAAAACCCACAAACGAAAAAAGAAGTACCGAAGTTGGAGAAGGAACATCAATTGAAAATTTTCCGTCGATATCAGTAACTACCCCAATGGTAGTTCCTTCAACGGTAACGTTAACCCCCGGAAGCGCCTCGTTTGTGGTAGCATCGGTAACAACACCCGTAACAGTCTGTTGTTGCATGGCATCGATAGGGGTTATAACGATAAATTTATTGTCGTAAACCTTGTACGAAAGTTTACTCTCTTTTAGAATCTCATCCAGCAGTTCATCAAGTGGACGATCGATTGCACTAACCGTAATATTTTTCTTGAGGTCTATCGCATCGTCATAATATAAGAAGGATAACCCGGAATTACGTTCAATTTCGCGAAACACTTCACGAATATTGATATTAGTAGCTTGCATGCTTATGCGTGTAGTCTGCGCATTGGTAAAAGCTGATACCTGCAGGACTGCCACAAGGCTTATTAAAACAGATAGTCTCATAATCAGCCAAATTTTGTTAAAGAAAAATTGTCGTAATAGTAGTTTTGTCTTTTTTTTCATATTTTTGATGAGGTTAAAAGTTAAACACTTCGATGAATGAGCGACGCGCCAACGTATATCCATTCTTCGATCTATTCTAAACGTAACCAGCGGGAAATACTCTTAGTGTTTCCCGTTCCTTTTTAATTAAGATGTTAGGAGTTTCTTCATGCAGTAGTTTTTAGTATGTAGTGTAATAAAGTTATAAATAAAATCAGTCCTTTTCAATTAACTGAACATTTTTCTCTTTAATTTCAAAATTTATAGGTGACGAAAAGCGCATAGCCTCCAGAATCTGTTCCAACGAGAGATCATTAAATGTTCCTGTGTACTTGTAGTCTTTAAGTTTTTCGTTTTCAAATGAAATGCGAACATCGTACCTGCGTTCCAGTTTTACAGCCAAAGAAACTAAAGGTTCCCTGTCAAAAATTAACTTACCCTCTTTCCAACAGGTTTCCTTTTCGGTATCAATTTCGTTATTTACTTCCAGGTCTGTTTTATCAGACTTCAAGTTTTGACTGGTAATTTCGTTCTTACTGGTAGCTTGAGATTCAGTTTGAGTAGTCTTTTTGTCAGCAATTACAATTTTCTGGCTTGGACGGAGGTAAATCGGCGTTTTGGAACCTTCCTTTTCAATTTCAACCAATCCACGAACCAGGGTTGTTTCAACTTTCTTTTCTTCGGGATAAGCTTTTACATTAAATGCTGTCCCTAGTGCTTTAATTTTGAGATTGGAGGTATGAACAATAAACGGAAGTTTACGGTTTTTAGCAACATCAAAGTATGCTTCGCCTACCAGGTAAATATTCCGGTTGGTTCTGCCATACTCATTATTATAGGTGAGTTTTGTCCCCGAATTTATCCAAAGCTTTGTACCATCGGGTAAAATAAGAGAAGTTTTCGATCCATAAGGAACTTCGATAACGTTTTGGGCAAGATTGATATTCTTTTTAGTTTTTGCTACAAAAAACAAAACCGAAGAAATTGCTAAAAGAACAATAATGGAAGCGGCATAGCGTAAAATCCTAAACGTTTTTTCTTTCGATTCAACTACAATTTCTTCCACTTCGAAGCGGGCAATTTCCCGCTCTTTCAGGCGGGATTGCAGTTGCTCCCAACACAACTCCTTCGAAATTGGATTTTGCTCGACCGATTTAAGCCATATAATTTTATACTGTGCAAAATAGGTACAATTATCCGGTGATGCATTCATCCAGTCCATAAATTCGAGTATCTCCGCACCGGTTGCATTCCCGCTAAGGTATTTGCTTATAAGCAAATCAATAGTTGATATGTCTTTGTTTTCTTCCATGCTTGTTAAGTTATATCGTAAAGGGCCTAAGTAACCCTAATTGGTTTTTGTGTTATTTTATAAAAAATCTTTCAATGCCGTTTTTAATTGCTGTAATGCCTTGGAGATGTGATACTCGATTGCTTTTACAGTGACACCATTACGTTCGGCTATTTCCGAATTTTTCAATTGTTGGTTACGGCTTAGTAGAAATATTTCGCGTGTTTGTTCGGGTAGGTTTTGCAATGAATTCTGAAGGATTTCGTTCGCTTCCTGTGCCATTATTTCGGATACAAAAATACTGTCGAATGGGTTTTGGGTTAATTCTAACTCGCGTAATCTCCATTCGGTATTTTGGGTATAATTTTGGCGGGCAACCTGTTTGCGGATATAATCAACACAACGGCTGTGTACCACTTTATACAAATAACTTTGAACCGGTTGTTCGCTATTGAGTTTTGTCCGGTTTTCCCATAAAGTGCAGTAGGCATCCTGAACAAAATCTTCGGCCAGCAATGGGTTTCGGATGGTGTGTTTGGCATAGGCCAGCAAGGTATCGCTATATTGATCGTAAAGCTTATGCAATATATCCTCATTGCCAAGCTTCAGTTCTTCAACATACGATTTATCTGGTTTGCTCATAGCCCCATTTTTGGCTGGTAAAAGTATTTAAAATTTTATGGTTTTGAAATATAACAGTTGGGGAAGCTTTTTAAAGATTGTGGAAAATAAATTGAATTTAAATGTCGTTTACTGAACAAGGTATCTTCGAAGAGCATATATACCACTCTCCTATAATTAGTTATAAATTCAGCAACTCTACATTAACTTGCATTGCATTTTACCCAACATTTGATCAATCTAAAATTTGAATAATAATTGAAGTTGAAATAGCTAACTAAAAATAATTTCATGAATAATACAACAAATCATAAATCATCAATTAACAATCATCAACCCTTACACCTCCATCATACCTGCAAAGTCAATTTCTTCGGAATGGTTTACTTCTTCCATAACCCCTTTGTCGCACTTTAACGTACGGGCAATAAAGCGTTTCAGCAGGGCATAGTTATGGGTGGCCATAACAACGGTACGCTCGTTGTAACTAATTTCCATCAGTAGTTTTAATATATCTTCGGATGCATCGGGATCGAGATTACCGGTAGGCTCATCGGCAAGAATAATCTCCGGGTCGTTCAGCAATGCCCTGGCGATGCTTACACGCTGCTGTTCCCCACCTGAGAGTTGGTGGGTCATTTTATATCCTTTATTGGCAAGACCAACTTTTTCGAGTACTTCTTCGACCCGTTTCTTAATTTCCGGGTGATTTTTCCAACCCGTCGCCCGAAGAACAAATTCGAGGTTTTCGTTTACCGTGCGATCGGTCAATAATTGAAAGTCCTGAAATACAATCCCTAATTTTCGGCGCAAGTATGGTATTTCTTTGGTTTTAATTCTTTTCAGGTCAAAACCGGCTACCATGCCTTCGCCTTCGGTAAGTGGAATTTCGGCATTCATAGTTTTAATAAGGCTGCTTTTCCCGCTTCCTACTTTTCCGATAAGGTAAACAAACTCCCCATTAAAAATAGTAAGGTTAACATCCTTGAGTACAAGATGATCGTCTTGCAGTATATTGGCATTTGCAAAGGTAATGATTGGTTGTTTTTCCATTTTGGTTTTGCTTCTTTTGCGGCTAAAATTACAATAAATCGACTAATTAACAGTTTTGTGTTAATAGATTTGAAAACTTTTCAGAAGGGTACCGGTGAATAAGTTTTACCTTTACCCGTTGAAAACGTACTTTGATTACAAAAATTTAGCTCTCACCATTGCATAATATGGATAACTGGTTCAGAACAGCGAAACAGTTATAGCTCCTATTGAAGGGCTTGCGGTTAATTTTTATATTTAAATATCATGATTTATAATTGCTGAATTAATAAGATAAAACAAAATCGTATGATTCGAAGAATAACTACCTTATGTTTGCTATTTCTCAGTCTGATTGCATATTCGCAAAAAACTCCACACCAGCTCGATCCTGCCGCCAGTTACCGCACAGCTGTTGAACTATTTGAAAAACAGAAATACAGTGCGGCACGGCATTTTTTCGAACAAGTAGCCGAAAATCTATCCTTTAACCAAACGGAAATAAAGGCCAATTCTCAATACTATGTGGCTTTATGCGCGGTCGAACTTTTTAATGCCGATGCTGAGTATTTATTGGCGGTTTTTATTAATCAGAATCCTGAAAACGCCCGTGTAAACGAAGCTAAATTTCATATGGGGCGCTTTCAGTATACCAATAAAAAATATGCAAAAGCTATTGAATGGTTCGAACAGGTTAAGCCTTCCAACTTGCGGGAGGATCAACGTCCTGAGTATTTTTTTGAATTAGGCTACTGTTATTTTCAGGATGGAAATTATGATAAAGCCCGTTTAGCTTTTAGCGAAATAAAGGATTTGGATACCAAATTCACTTCGCCGGCTTTATATTATTATTCGCACATCCTATATATTCAAAAAAACTACGAGTCGTCGCTCGAGGGGTTTTTACGACTGAAAGACGACGAAACATTTGCGGATATTGTTCCTTATTACATTTCGCAGATATATTATCTACAGAAAAAATTCGACAAGGTTGTGGAATATGCCCCTTCCCTACTCGATTCCATTACCGAAAAACGTACAGCCGAGATGTCGCGTATTATTGGGGAATCGTATTACAAACTAAATAAATACAACGAAGCTATTCCATACCTTGAAAAATACATGGAAAAAGCTACCGCTCCTACTCAGGATGATAAATACGAATTAGCTTACTCCTATTATAAAGCTGGCGATTATAAAAATGCCGTTAAATACTTCGAACGGATATCGAGCGCTGATAATACGGTGGCTCAAAATGCACTCTATCATTTGGCCGATTGCTATATTAAGCTTAAGGATAAAAACAAAGCCAGGATGGCCTATTCATCGGCTTCCAAAATGAATTACAGTCCGGATATACAGGAAAGCGCCCTGTTTAATTACGCCATTGTCACCTACGAACTTTCGTATTCTCCATTCAATGAAGCTGTACGTGCTTTTGAAGATTACATCAAAGTTTTTCCTGACTCCAAACGATCGGACGAAGCCTATAATTACCTTGCCCTGGCATATACCAGTACGAAGAATTATAAAGCCGCCCTCGAATCCATTGAAAAAATCCGTAATAAAGACAATACCATAAAAAAAGCTTATCAGCGAATTGCCTTCTTCAGAGGCCTGGAAGTATATAATAGTTTGAAGTTCGAAGAGGCTATCGACTTATTTGATAAATCGCTCGAAAACGCTCAATACGACCGTTTACTAACTGCCCGTGCCAATTACTGGAAAGGGGAAGCCTATTATCGATTAGGAGATTATGCTTCCGCCTTGCAACAATATAATAACTTCTTTACCACTTCCGGAGCTCCATCGCTCGAAGAATTCGAGATAGCCAACTATAATATTGCGTACTGTTTTTTTAACCAAAAAAAATACGACGAGGCTATGACCTGGTTTAAGCGTTATGCCACTACCATGAAAGATGCCCGTATAAATACCGTTGGCGATTCGTACAACCGTATCGGCGATTGTTATATTATGAGTTTAACCTATTGGACTGCCGCCGACAATTACGAAAAAGCTATCAATCTGGGTATTTCGGATGTGGATTATGCCATGTTTCAAAAAGGATTTACACTGGGGTTAGTTGGTCGTCCCGAGCGTAAAATTGAAACCATGACGGCGCTAACCAAAAACTTCCCTAAATCGTCGTACAACGACGATGCTATTTATGAAATGGGGAGAAGCTATGTTACCATGGAAAAACCCGATAATGCCGTTCAAATGTATAACCGGTTGCTAAAAGAATACCCTGCCAGCAGTTACGTTCCCAAGGCTTTGCTTCAGCTAGGGCTTATAAGTTATAACCGCGATAAAGATGCCGACGCCATTGCCTATTATAAAAAAGTAATTACCGATTTCCCGGGCTCAAATGATGCCCGCGATGCATTGGCCGGATTAAAAAATGTATATACCGGAACCAACGATGCCCAAAGCTATTTTTCGTATGTAGAATCGCTGGGATCATTTGCCAATGTGCGTCAGAGCGAGCAGGATTCGATGCTTTACCGTGCAGCCGAAAATTTATATATGGCAGGAAATTGTGACAGGGCAACGCAGAATTTTAATACCTACATCGAAAAATTCCCACAAGGGAACTTTTTAGTGAATGCCCGTTTTTACCTCGCCGATTGCAGTCGCATACAAAATAAGAATGATGATGCATTGGAAGGATTCGAATATGTTTTATCGCAGCCCCGCAGCATGTTTACCGAACAGGCTCTTGTAAATGCTTCGGAATTGTATTACAATGCAGGGCAATATCAACAAGCTTTAGATACGTATAAACGGCTAATTCAGGAAGGAGAAATAAATACCAATATTACCGATGCCAAAATTGGGACCATGCGCTGTCACTTTAAGCTGAACGACTATGCCGGAACCATTTATGCAGCAACCGATCTTCTTAAAACCGAGAAAGTACCTGCCGAATTACAACGCGAAACTCATTATATGTTGGGCCGCTCCCACTTCGAAACCGGAGATAAACAAGCTGCCTTAGATGAATTTAAACTTCTTGCCAAAGACGTTAAAAGTGTCGAAGGAGCCGAAGCGAAATATATGGTGGCTGAAATTCTTTACCAGCAAGGTAAAAAAGATGCTGCCGAAAAGGAAATACTCGATTTTGTAAATAAAAACACATCGCACCAATATTGGATGGGGAAAGGATTTATTCTGCTAAGCGATATTTATGTTGATAAAAAAGATGATTTCCAGGCCTTTCAAACCCTCAAGAGTATTGTAGATTATTACGAAACTCCCGGCGATGGAATTGTTGCCGCTGCAAAAGACAAACAAGCTAAAATTCTTGCTTCTAATCCCAATGTCGAAAATATTGGCCAACAGCCAGATTTAGAAATTGACATGAGCAAAAAACAGATAAAATAAGTTTTATAAAAATATCAGATCGGGTTTTAGATCGGATAATACTATTTAAAATTAAAATCTATCAATTTGAAATTAAACGGAATACAACTTATGAACTTCGAACATTGTGCAAACAGCCTGAATAAATATAAGCTATCTCTATTTGTTTTTTCCGTACTAGGATTCACTTTCCCAATCCTCGCTCAAACTCCCATAAAAAAAGAAGTAGAGGTGGTAAAACCTTACAAACCTATTATTTCGGATGCCTACAAAATTAACGTATTGCCAAAAATTAGCGATTCGGTAACCATAAAACCCAGCTTCGATTATACGATAACCTCACAACGGGTTGAAACAGGATTTGAGGTTTCGCCTATCAACGCAGCTAAAATGGTTGGTATGCCACTCCCAAAACTCTATAAAACCTATTTTAAACTTGGATTGGGCAATTACGCCACTACCTATGGAGAAGTTTTCGTGAATACCCTTCGTTCAAAAAAAGGGACTGGGGGAATTTATTTCAATCATTATTCCTCCACCGGAAATGTAAAGTTGTTGAACGATCGGAAAGTATATGGTGGTTATTCCGACAACGATGCTTCAGTGTATGGCAAGCGCTTTCTTAAAAAAGCTGAACTTTATGGAAATATTGATTTCAGCAGCAAAACAGTTCACCATTATGGGTATAAACCCGATATTGATACCTCACTCGAAAAAGGTTCCATTCGCCAGAATTTTATTCATTTTAATGCAAAAGGAGGCGTACAATCTACCCACGCCGATTCGTCCAGGCTTTTTTATAATGGATTTGCAAATTATCAATTCACCCAGGATAAATTCGACCACAAAGAAAATGTTATTTCGTTAGACGCTGCATTTAGTAAGCAATTCAAGAATAATTTTGTGGGCCTGAATACCAGCTTCGATATTTTTAAACGCAGTCCCGAATTAGACTCCCTTACCAGTTCGCTCTTTTTGGTAAATCCTTATATTCTGCTTGCAACCAGCGATTACAAATTAAATATTGGATTTAACTTATTTATGGCGCACGAGGAAGATGGAAACTACCTGAAATTTTATCCGAAAGTTGATTTCCAGTTTAATGTGGTGAAAGATGTAATTATCCCATTTATTGGAATTACAGGCGATGTAAAAAACCACTCCTATCACGATATTGCCTGGGAAAACCCTTATATACGCCCCGATTTAGTTGTGCGAAACACCGACAGCCGGTTAAACCTCTATGGAGGTGTTAAAGGAAATCTTGGGGCCAAATCGAGCTACATTTTAAAATTGGCGATGAACGCAGCCAGCAATTATTATTTCTATGTAAACGATTCATCGCGGTTATATAACCAATTTAAGGTTATTTATGACGAAGGGGACGTTTTTACATTATCGGGAGAGGTTTCGTACGATGCATCCAATAAAATTGGTTTTCATGTAAATGCAAACTTTAACAATTATAATTTAACCAGGGAATTACATGCCTGGCACCAACCAAAATTCGATCTGAAATTTACTACCCGGTATAATTTGAAGAACAAAATAGTTGCCAGCCTGGAGACCTATTACATCGGCAAACGCTATGCAAAGCCATATACGCTTGGGAGCGATCCTTTGGAACTGAAAGGGGCCGTTGATCTAAACCTGCTATTAGAATACCGGTATACAAAAATTCTTTCAGGTTTTATTCAGTTCCGAAATCTTGCTGCAAGTCAATATCAGCATTGGAATCAATACCCTTCGCAGCGGTTTTCGGTACTATTTGGGATGACGTATGCGCTTTAATAAGTCGTAAGTAGTTAGTCGTAAGTCGCCAGTAGATTGTCGTTAGTCGTCAGTAATCCCCGATCCACGAGCTATCAGGACTATCGGGAGTTGCATGAGGAAAATAATAGGTTCAAAATGACAATTTCCTTAACTTGCAACCTATACACTGCAACCTGCAACCCTTAACCCGTAACTGTCTGAACCTTGATTCGTATGATTTTATGAAGACTATGATTTCCCCCCTTCAACCCATAACCGGCAACTCGTAACCCGCAACCCGCAACCCGTAACCAGTAACCTGCAACCCACAACTCGCAACTCTTTTCTAACCCGAATCCCGCAACCTGCAACTCGTAACTCGCAACACGTAACCCGCAACTCGTACCCCGTAACTTATCTTTCTTCCCTAACCACTATTCATTAACAATTGTTGATAAAATACTTCGCGTTCTCAAAATTTATACAACACCATAAGGGGGATTTTTGCTATCTTTACGAGTCTTTTAAAATCCTAATAACATACTAAAACATTATAAATAAGTAAGTTGCATGTGATTTATCCTGTGCAATACATATTGAATTAATAAAGGAGAAGGAATGGAAAACGAACAAGATAAGGGTATTGCAAAAAATAACGGCTCAGATTATTCGGCCGATAGTATTCAGGTACTTGAAGGTTTAGAAGCAGTTCGCAAGCGTCCGTCTATGTATATTGGCGACACAAGTACCAAAGGATTACACCATTTGGTTTACGAAGTGGTTGACAATTCAATTGATGAGGCACTGGCTGGATATTGTAACGACATTAATTTAATCATTAACGAAGATGGCTCCGTATCCGTATCGGATAATGGCCGGGGAATACCTGTAGATTACCACGAAAAAGAAAAGAAATCAGCGCTGGAAGTAGTACTTACTGTATTGCACGCCGGTGGTAAATTCGATAAAGGTTCTTACAAAGTATCGGGCGGTTTGCATGGAGTGGGTGTTTCTTGCGTAAATGCCCTTTCAATTCATTTAAAAGCCGAAGTTTTTCGTGACGGCAAACACTACATGCAGGAATTTTCAATCGGCAAATCTCTTGGAAATGTGCAGGTAATAGGCGATACTGATAAACGGGGCACCACCATTACCTTTAAACCTGATGCTTCTATTTTCAACACAACCGAATATCATTACGAAATCCTCGAATCGCGTTTAAGGGAATTGGCTTTCTTAAATAAAAAAATTCGTTTATCGTTAACCGATAAACGCGAACTGGACGAAAGCGGTGAATTTCGTACTTCGGTATTTCATTCGGAAGAAGGATTGAAGGAATTTGTCGGATTTTTGGATGAAAACCGCGAAAAACTCATCGATAAGGTTATCACCATCGATACCGAAAAAGATGGTGTACCGGTGGAAGTGGCTATGCAGTACAATACCTCTTTTTCCGAGAATGTACACTCGTATGTTAATAATATCAATACAATTGAGGGTGGGACCCATTTATCGGGCTTTCGCCGTGCACTTACCCGAACATTAAAATCGTATGCCGATAAATCGGGAATGCTGAAAAACCTCAAATTCGATATTAATGGAGACGACTTTCGCGAAGGACTTACAGCAGTTATTTCCATAAAAGTAGCCGAGCCTCAATTTGAAGGTCAAACAAAAACCAAATTGGGAAACAGCGACGTAATGGGGGCTGTAGACCAGGCGGTGAGCGAAGCCCTTGCGAATTATCTGGAAGAGAACCCTAAAGATGCCCGGAATATTGTTAATAAAGTAATATTAGCCGCAACAGCCCGACTCGCAGCTCGCAAAGCACGCGAAATGGTTCAGCGTAAAACAGTGCTTTCGGGGGCAGGATTACCCGGAAAATTAGCGGATTGTTCTGATAAAGACCCGGAGAATACCGAAATTTTTATGGTCGAGGGAGATTCCGCAGGTGGAACTGCAAAACAAGGGCGCGACCGAAAATTTCAGGCAATTTTACCATTACGTGGTAAAATTTTGAATGTGGAAAAGGCGATGCATCATAAAATTTTCGAGAGTGAAGAAATAAAAAATATTTTTACCGCACTTGGTGTTAGCATTGGAACCGAAGAGGACAGCAAAGCACTTAATCTTTCCGGACTCCGGTATCATAAAATCGTAATCATGAGCGATGCTGATGTGGATGGTAGGCATATTGCCACCTTAATTATGACGTTCTTCTTCCGCTTTATGCAGGACCTGATTTCGAATGGGTATTTGTATATTGCCACTCCTCCGCTTTACCTGGTAAAAAAAGGTGGTGGTGAACAATATTGCTGGACGGAGGAAGACCGCTTAAGAGCCATTGAAGAGTTAGGCAAAGGAAAAGAAAGCAGCGTGCACATTCAGCGATACAAAGGTTTGGGAGAAATGAACGCCCAACAACTTTGGGATACTACCATGAACCCTGCCGGGAGAACCCTTCGCCAGGTTACCATTGAAAGCGCTGCCGAAGCCGATCGTATCTTCTCCATGCTTATGGGCGACGATGTTCCGCCTCGCCGTGAGTTTATTGAGAAACATGCTAAATATGCCAAAATTGATGTTTAGTTAATTAAAATACACAACAAAAAAGCCAGTTTGGAATTTCCCGACTGGCTCTTTTGTTTTAAAGCGCTTTGGTATTAGAAAGCTATTTATTGTTTCATTCGTTAGTAACCATAAGCATTCTCATTTAATCATCCATCAATCTTTATTAATTTAATAACTGAGAGACATTTCTTTCAGATTAAATTTAGATAAAACCTCCCCATCTGTTTGTATCAGTTTTATGTCGTCAAATAAATTAAATTTGTCGCTGTCTTTAGATTTATCGAATCATTTAAAATATCTTCCTCCAATTTTTATAACACAAACTGAAGGATGGAAAATGTGAAGGGTTTAATATTCCGGCATCGGATTTTATGGCATGTCTTATTCTGGGTCGTTTGGTATCTCTTTTACTCGTTTACCTATGGCAGCAATAACGAGGAATATTCCAAACAGTTTATAGCAAATTTGTATCTTCTCCCGGTTCGGATGATTGGAACATATTCCTTAATCTATTTAATCCTCCCTTACTTTCTGTTTCGAAAAAAATACATTGAGTTTGGCTTGCTTATTCTTATCCATGCGCTACTGTTTGGAATTTTAATTTGGTTTGTTTTCGAGTTCTTCTTTTTCTGCCCAGGCGGTATTATGTACGAAAGATATCATCCTTCGGGCTACATGTTTAAAATTTTTGGAAATTTGATTCTAAACTACCAAATACCAGCAATTGCAGCAGGCATTGTTATGTTTAAACGCTGGTATATCGAACAGCAGCATTCGCTTGTTTTAGAAAAGGAAAAACTCGAAGCAGAACTTAAATTCCTGAAAACCCAAATCCATCCTCATTTTCTTTTCAATACCCTCAATAATTTGTATGCCTTAACCCTTCAAAAATCAGATAAAGCCCCTGATATTGTAATAATGCTTTCGAACCAGCTCGATTATATTTTATACAGTAGTAACGAAACAGAAGTAAAACTCGAAAGCGAAATCAATCAGCTTAAGGGATATATAGAGCTTGAAAAAATCAGGTATGGCGAAAGGTTAAATATCCAGTTTAACCTCGAAGGCGATTTGGACAATAAATGCATTGCCCCGCTCATACTTCTGCCATTTCTCGAAAATAGTTTTAAGCACGGAGCCAGTCGCGATACAAACTCCCCTTATATTAAGATTGACATTCAAATAAAAGATTTACAATTGCAATTCAGAATAGAAAACTCCTTTAAAGATGAATTACAAAAACCCGACAACTATACCGAAGGAATTGGGTTGAACAATGTTAAAAGGAGGTTGGAGCTTTTATATCCTCAAAACTACACGCTTGAAATAACAAAGGAAAATGATATCTTTAGTGTATTGCTTAATCTCCGGCTAACTCAGAAAATTATAAGCTAAGATGAGAGTAAAATGTATTATTGTAGACGATGAACCTCTGGCCATTGAGGTAATCAAATCGCACCTGTCTAAACTCGAATCATTTGAGATTGTGGCTGCCTGCAATAATGCTATGGAAGCTTTTCAGATTATTAACCAACAGCGGGTTGACCTTATTTTTCTTGATATTCAGATGCCCGGTATGAAAGGTACCGATTTTTTGAAAAACCTGATTAATCCCCCCAAAGTAATTTTAACGACAGCTTATCGGGAATATGCCCTGGAAGGTTACGAATTAGATGTGGTAGATTATTTGCTTAAACCAATTTCGAACGAACGTTTTATAAAAGCCATAAGTAAATTTCTTCAAACAATAAATTCGGGTACTGCCAATCAGCAATCACAAGCGGAATCCTTGCACGAAAAGTATGTTTATATTAACGTTAATAAAAAAGTCCACAAAATACTTTTAGATGATATCCTTTATGCCGAGAGTATAAAAGATTATATTTCCATAAATACTATTTCCGGAAAAATAGTTGCCAAATCGACTATCACTGCTTTCGAAAGTCTATTGCCTCCCAATGATTTTATGCGTATCCACCGTTCGTTTATAGTTTCCCTGAATAAAATTAAAAGCTTTTCGGCACATGCAATCGAAGTTGGAAAAACGGAGCTCCCCATTGGGAGAAATTACCAACCACAGGTTTTCTCGAAACTTAAATACACGCATCTTTAGGGCTGCAACTCAACAATTTTAGGTGTACTTAAAAACAATTTGTCGACACCATTCTGCTTTATATACTTCTCAATCCCACTTCCGTCGAAATTCTTAACCTATCAGTTTCATATTTTTTAGATTTGCTTAAACACGGTATGAAGGGTATTATGTTATTTGGTAACTATTCTTAAAGTAAACAAAGGTATCAAGTCCTGACCGAACAATAAAAACCTTTCTTCCGAAAAAATATTAATCAACGTTTACGCTTACTTTTTTTTATACATTTTGATGCTTCTACTGCTACTATCCGATACCTGCAACTATTTTACTAACGGCCAAGTTAGGCAGGTATCGGTTTTATTAACAACAAATTGTGCCATCAAAATTTCTAACAAAAAGCAAATTTGTATTTTTACGGATATTCGATTTTAAAACTATCGGAAACATTAGCCTAATGAGACTTATTTTTTTCGAAAATTCGCAGTAAATTAGGCAGGCCATAAAAACGAATTCCATTACAACAAAAAATGTTTAACTAATATTAATACTGCTAACAATGAAAGAAAAAACAAGTGAAGAATTAAGCAGGCGAAAATTTCTTGGTATGTCTGCATTAGGTATTACCGGTCTTACCATTCTTCCCAGTTGGACCATGAATGGAGTTAAGATAGCTCCAAGCGACAGGGTAGTTTTAGGATTTATTGGTTTAGGCCAGCAGGCTATGTCCGATTTTGCTGGATTTGCTTCTGTTCCTGGTGTTCAGGTTGCTGCATGTTGCGATGTTGACCAAATGAAACAGCTACGTTTTAAAAAAAGGGTCGAAACCTGGCAAACCAGCAAAGCCATGGCTGCACGTTGCGATATGTACGAACGTTATGAAGAACTTTTGAACCGGAAAGATATCGATGCTATTGAAGTCGCCACACCCGACCATTGGCATGCCCTTCAAACTATTCACAGCTGTCAGGCAGGAAAAGATGTTTACGTGCAAAAACCATTAGCATTTACTATTCAGGAAGGCTTGAAAATGGTAAAAGTTGCCCGTGGAAATAAACGGATAGTGCAGGTTGGAAGTCAGCAACGCTCCAGCAAAGAGTTTCAGAAAGCAATTGAATTAGTTCAATCGGGAGCTATCGGCCATATCGAAAAAATATATTCTAAAGTAGGCGATCCTCCAAAACCGCTTGACCTTCCTGAAATGCCTGTTCCGGCTAACTTAAACTGGAATCTTTGGTTAGGTCCATTAAACGATTCTAAAATACATTATCATCCCGATCTTTGTCCTCCTATTTCACTCGAACCTGAGGAAAGAGAAAAACTTTGGGGCGCATGGCGCTGGTACCGCGAAACCGGTAATGGCTTTACGGCCGACTGGGGAGCTCATATGTTTGATATTTCCCAAGCAGCTATTGGCATGGATGGTTCAGGTCCTGCATTAATTACCCCTAAAGGATATAATGGTGCAAAATACCTTACCTTCAAATATTTGAATGGCATTGAAATGACCGAACAACCATATCTTGAGGATATGCCAAACGCACAGGGTATTAAATTTATTGGTACAAAGGGCTGGATTGAAGTTGCCCGTGGATACCTGGCTTGTTCGGACGCGACATTGGTACCAAAAGAACTGGCTGGAAGAAGGCCTAAAAATATGACCCCGGAAGAACGGAAAAAAATGTTCGAAGAAATGCAAAAAAATGCTGCAAAAGGTAGTGGAAGCTTTGAAATTAGCGCCCCTCACATGCAGAATTTTATTGATTCGGTTCGTTCACGCAAAGATACCATTGCCCCAATTGAAGTTGGTTGCAGTACAAACACTCTTTGCTGCCTGGGAAATATAGCCACTGAATTGGGCCGTCCGGTTAAATGGAATCCTGCAACCTTAAGTTTTGGAGACGATACGGAAGCTGCTTCGCACCGCTTAAACTGGTATCAGTACAAAAATCCTTATACATTGTAATAAACAATAATTATTCCGGGGTGTGGCTGCCTATCCCCGGAATTTATTTCAATTAAAAAAACTAAGACAATGGAAAATAAACGTGATTTTTTAAAAAAACTATCCTTATTAACAGTAGGTGGTGTTGTGGGATCCAGCATAGTTCCTGCGATAGCCTCCGAAAAATCGGCATCTTCTTTTTCTGCCGCCAAAAAATCAATTGGCTTGCAAATATATTCCTTAGGAAAAGAGTTAGTTGAAAATGTACCTGCCGGTATGAAAAAAATTGCCGAGATCGGATATTCTACTATTGAATTAGCTGGGTATGGCAATCGTAAAATGGGTATTTATGAGGTTGCTGATTATAAAAAAATTGTGGACGATGCCGGATTAAAAATTACAAGCTCCCATGTAAACCCTCCTGTTAGAAAGTATTCCGCCGATAATGTGGCACAAATTGACGATTTTTGGAAGAAAACAGTTGAGGACCATGTGAAACTTGGCGTTAAATTCCTTGTTCAACCCGGGATGCCATCTATCGAAAGTCAGGAAGATGCTAAACTTGTTTGCGAAGTATTTAACAAAGCTGGCGAAGTTGCCAAAAGTGCCGGTATTAAATGGGGATACCATAACCATCATATGGAATTCAAACGGGTAGTGAAAGAATCGGAAAAAACAACAACAGAAAACCAAAATCCATTCCAGCAAAAAGGAGATGTAATTTACGATTTACTGCTAAATGGTACAGACCCAGGTCTCGTATTCTTCGAAATGGATGTTTACTGGACTGTAATGGGACAAAACGATCCACTCGAATATTTCGAAAAATATCCAACCAGGTTCCCGGTTCTTCATATAAAAGACCGTTCAGTTTTAGGTAAATCGGGGATGATGAATTTCGAAAATATTTTTAACCTCGCTTATAAAAACGGGTTAAGTGAATATTATGTTGAAATTGAAAAAGTAAAAACAAACATGACACAGTTTGAAGGTGTGAAAGATTGCTTTACCTATTTAAATAATGCATCTTTCGTAAAATAGAGCTGTTAAATAATACATTAAAGAGGCTGTGTAAAAAGTCAGTTAATAATCGCATTTCGACTTCGCTCCTTGCGACAATTAACTGACTTTCAGCGATCAGAATGAGCTATTTAAAATGCTTAATCCCCTTTTTGCTCAGCCTCTTTAAAAAAGTTAAACTTCATAGAAAATGGCTTTAACCAAAATCTATGAAGTTTTTTCTTTATGCCTTTAGTGCCCATAATCGGTTTTTTTCATATCCTCAACTGATTCTTTAGTTTCGGGAACAATATTCCCTAATTAGATTAGTAGAAGAGTACAAAATGCCCCCCAGCTCAGGCATTACCAGATTCACCTTATCCTTTCAATATGACTATAGGGGCGGCTCCGATCTATATACCTCGGCTGGTGTAGGAGAATGGAAACTAAAATAGTATCGTTTTCATTGGAAAATAAATAACCGGTCATGCTTAAGCAATGCGTTAAACCATTGGTGGCAATAGGGTTACTTTTTACAATGTATTTCAATGAAGGATTATTCGATGAATAGAATCTTTCCAATGAATTCGTAATTCTGCCTTTCCAAAGCTGGGTGCATAGGGGAAAATATTTGCAGCTGGCGGGTGCGTAGATGTATCATCATCTTCAGTAGCCTCACGTTGCAGCATTAATTGACTTTCCTTTAGCCGGTGCCAATTGAGCTAAAATTCTCAGTTTTGGAATAAATCTGTCCCCCCCGCTCTGAGAGCATTTTCAGCACATTTGAATTCAATTTTTCAATTGTGTTGTTTAATGACAAAGCTTGAGTGTCCATAATTTTTATATTTTTAGTTATGGTATTATACTTCAATCATAGTGCGTATTTTTAAATTAATATGTATCAAGTTAATATTCCCTTATTAAATAAATATCTATCAATAAAATTAATAATCAGATTATTTTTTATTTATAAGGGGTTACACGCAGGTAATCATCCAATCCTCCATTATTTAATAGTATTTCAATAATTTCCTTACCCATTGGATGAAGCTCATCGCAATAAAACTGACTTGCTTCCTTCTTGAAAAAGTCGGTAAGCATGGCTGCTCCTTTGTCGTAACCATCGTTTCCAACTTCGGCTTGCTCATTTACTTTTAAAAGATAAGTAGGTAAAAATGTACCATCAATTTTAAGTGATTCAACCGAATACCCTAGCAATGGGCATCTTGATGGTTCGAGCTGATTGGGTTTAAATTTGGCAGTACCCCTTCGGGCTATATATTCACGGGCAATCCATTCGGGCATAAAGCCAACCTTATAAGCACCAATGTGCTGGTTAGGGATAAGCTTATACCGGGTTGAAGGTGTATTTATCATTTGCTCGAGTAACAGGTTTGCCTGATTTACCATTTTGCCCGTGGCAAATGGCCAGTAAGAGCCAACCCCTTCGCTCGAAAGTCCTTCTGAATCTGTTATGCTTGGGTTTGAATACCCTCTTGGAGCTACAAGCCTCCATAACCATGCAAGCGACATTGGTAATATATGCAACATGCCAACAATACCATAATTTGGGTTTTCTCTGGTAGAGGGTGGGGTACGAATACCAAAACTTCTTACATCTATTTCTACTGGCTCATCAATAGTGTTTTTCACAAACCTGCGAGGCATTATTACCCTTGGGTTTGGACATCTTTTCCCGGGCTCATCTTCGGTATGTTCCCATATTAAACAAGAAGAATCTGTATTTCCCTGAAGGTTTAAAAAAATCAGAGGCTCAGGAGGATGAATTGTTAATTTTTCCAAGTGCGGCTCAGTACCATACTCCTTTATATGGTCAACCCTTAAAAACCAACCTTGTTCCGCATCGGTTATAACCAGCCTTTTAGAATTTTGCTGTAATTTTGGATGACACAAGGCCATATCATCAGTTATTGGCTGGAGTTCGCAAGTATCGGACAGGTCAATAATTATTTTTTCTTTTGAAATAGTGTTTTGTCCAATCTGCACACGACCATCAGGTCGCCGGTGCATTTCTCCAATCATTTCGCTTTTACCTCCACCGCTTGCCCCTTCGTGCATTATTATAAATTCGTTATCGTAAGGGGTAATCAATTTAACAGTTGCACCATGCAGGGTTACCCAGCCTTCGTCTTCTCCAATGTTCAATAAAATCCCATATACGCCTTTTTTGGCGCTTGGGCCTGGATAAAGGTTAAACGAAAATAGCTCATGCATATTTTCGATACGGTTATGAACGACCACTTGTCGGCCATCAAAATGTGTATGCCTAAACGGTGGGGCAAGATATATAATCGCTTTAGGGCAAAAGCCTTTTGGTATTTCTGCTTTTGGAATAAAACCTTGCAAATCTGCCAGACCTCCGGCAAAAAAACCGGCATTGGCGGGAGCTATCAAAAGTGAAGGATACCCAAACTCATTTCCACCCGACATGAATGGCATCACTATTAATTCGGCTTGCGCGTTTAGCCAATCAAAAGTTTTGTTTCTTAACGGTTCAAAATCTTCGCTGAACCTTTCAAAATACCTTATTTTATCTGTATCTCCTTCATCTGCAATCACCATACAGTCAGGATCGCGTCTTCGCATGTACATATCGGTATAATTGACTGCAAGGCCATTTTTACATTTTGTTACAGTTGCTTCAACAACCTTACCTACGCGATCTACATCATAAGCAACTTCGAATACTTCTTTACTATCTCCCATTGCCATCGACAACAGATGGCTTCTCGATTCGGGAATAATTACCTTTTTTCTATCCAACAACTCCATGACCTCTGCCCGAAGTTGAAAAAACTCTTTCACCTCATTCATACGCAAACATTTTATTAATTATTAATTTGATGCCCTCCTTAAACGGTCATTGATGCTGATTCCAATACCAACTTCAGGGACGTACTCTGCAACAATACAATCAAAATTCATTTTATCCAGAAGAAAAAGCTTATCGTAAAGATTAAAGGCGGCTTCCGATAAATCGCCATTACTGGTAAGACTTGCTTTAGAAATTTCACTTTCCAAAGTATTGTGATTATTCGGACAGAGTGTAAGCACTACTATATCTAGTCCGTTTAATCCGGTAATGGTTCGTTTAATATTATCGCTCGCAATTAATCGGGTTTTAGGTGAATAGTGCTTCGGAGCCATTCCCGGTGCAAGAATAGAATTGTGGTCATTTTTTGTAAGCACTTTCCCCAGCACTTGCTTTATTTTATCAATACTTAAAGCCCCATGCCTTAATATAATCGGAATTTCATCCTTAAATCCAATTATTGTAGATTCTATACCTTTACTACACTGGCCACCATCAAGAATGTATTTAATTCGTTTCCCAATTTGGAAATGAACATGTTCGGCTGTTGTTGGACTAACCCTGTTAGAAAGGTTTGCACTGGGAGCAGCAAGCGGGAAATCAAGCATCGAAAGAAGCTTTAAGGTCATTTCATGCGAAGGAATACGAACAGCAACAGTATTTAATCCGGCTGTAGCTATTCCCGGAACAACATTATTCTTGGGTAAAACTAAGGTGAGCGGACCCGGCCAGAATTTCTCTGCCAGCTTTATAGCAGCTTCAGGGATTTTAGTAACCAAACTTTCGAGCTGATTAACTGACGCTATATGTAAAATTAACGGATTGCCAGGTGGACGGTTCTTTACCATATAGATTTTACTTATGGTGTCACTTTTAAGGCCATTCCCAGCTAAACCATAAACGGTTTCAGTTGGTATGGCAACCAGTTCGTCATTCCGCAATAATTCCGCAGCCTTATCTAAATTAGTACCTAATTTGGCCATTCTCAGAAAAATTTTTCCATGTATGTTTGATACCCCATTTCACGGATTATACCATTTTTCGATATTGCTTCAGATTTAACACTTTCCCGGTATTCGTCAGCCTTTCTGCGATAAGCCGGGTATTTGTTTCCAAGAATCCTTATGGCTAATACAGCGGCATTCATCGCCCCTGTTGCTCCGATAGCCACAGTTGCAACTGGTACATCTTTTGGCATCTGTACCATAGACAACAGTGAATCCATACCCCCAAGATCAGATGTCTCAATGGGTACACCAATTACCGGAATACTGGTATTGGCTGCAATAACCCCTGGCAAATGCGCTGCTTTACCAGCTGCTGCAATAATTATTTCATACCCTTTTCTCTCAATTTCTTTAATATACTTTAAAAGTTCTTCGGTACACCTGTGAGCTGAGAGAACTGAAACATGATAGGGTATCCCAGATTTTTCGAGGATATTTACCGTACCCTGCATTGTTTTAAGGTCGCTATCGCTCCCTGTAATAATCGCTACTAACATAAAATTAATTTTTTAGTTTAACATTTTTCTAATTATAATAAAGCCCAGTATAGACATTGTAAATACAACATAAAATACAGACTGGTAACCTCCTGTAAATTCTTTCGCCTTCGATGCAAGCGTAACACCTGCAATAGCCCCAAAACCATAAGCAGTAAAAAGTATTCCGTAGTTTTTAGAGGAATTCCGCCTTCCAAAAAATTGAATCACTGATATAGGAACAATAGTTAACCACCCACCAAAAACTCCCCAAACAACCGACATAGAAATAACAAACTGCAAAGAGCTTTTGGGCACTAGAGTTGCTATGGATAAGGATGTAACAATTAGGAGTAAAAAAGATACGTTCATAACTTTATGCAGCCCAGCTTTATCAATTAGTACACCAAAAATCAATCGGCCAAATCCGTTAAAAAAAGCAAACAAAGAGAGGATTATTGCTGCATCAGTGTGACTTATATCTAAAATGTGCTGTGAAAATGGACTGGAAATACTAATAGTCATTAGGCCTGAAAAAGCAACAATAAAAAAGAGTAGCCAAAGCAATATAAAACGTCTATCTTTTATTATTTCTAATTCATTTTCAACTACTGTTACTTTTGAATTAGACTGGCTATAATCAACGGGGTTTTTAAAAAACATAGCAATAGCCGGTAAAAATGTAAGAAATACTAAACCGAGTATTTTAAAAGTATTGTTAACACCATAATTTTCTATCAGAAAAGATGCAATTGGTGCTGTTAGCAATGGAGATAATCCAAAACCAAGCAGTGTTGCCCCGGTTGCAATACCTTTTGAATTAGGAAACCACCTTGAAGCCATAGCAACAGGAACACCATATAAGATACCTACCCCTATTCCTCCAATAATTCCATAAGTTAGTACAAGTTGATAAATTGAAGAGCAAAATCCTGACAACAAATAACTTAATGATAAAACAATGCTACCGGCCACAGCAACTGTTGAAGGCTTGTATTTTTCAATAAGTTTACCTGCAAATGGCATTGAAAAAGAATATAGAGCAAGAAAAACCAAAAAAGGTAGGCCAGAAAGTGCTGTAGTAATTCCCATTTCCTTTTCTAAAGGTATCCTGAAAACACTCCATGAGTATATTGTTCCCATTGAGAGCATTGATATAATCCCAAGGGTGATTATCAGAAATCGCTTAAAACTAATTCCTTTTAAGTTAAATGGCATTTAATTTTGATTAACTATATTTAATGTGATTTACTTTTTGCAAATAAATTAAATTTAATTTACTTTTGCAAATATTTATTAAATTATATTTAACTATGACAACTCTTTTAAATACCGATTTTCAATTACCCTATTTAACAGAACGTTATACCGGGAAAGTAAGAGATGTTTACACCATTGCCGATAAATATATTGTAGTGGTATGTACCGACAGGATTTCTGCATTCGACCGTGTTTTTCGTGAAGGCATTCCTCATAAAGGGGCTGTAATTAACCATATAGCTGCGGAATTTCTGCAAATGACTTCAGACATTATTCCAAACTGGTTAATTGAATCACCCGACCCAATGGTTTCAATTGGACTTAAGGCTACTCCATACCCTATTGAGTTTATAGTTCGTGGTTATTTGGCAGGCCATGCCTGGCGTTTATATAAATCGGGGGTACGAACTATTTGTAATAATACTTTACCTGATGGTCTTATTGAAAACCAGAAACTTCCTGTTCCCATTATTACCCCAACTACAAAAGCATTGGTTGGCCATGATACAGATTTAACCCATGAGGAGATTATATATAATAAATTGATTGACAAACGGGAACTTAGCTCGTTGGAATTTCATGCACTGCAATTATTTGAAAGAGGCAGTCAATATGCGAAAAGCTGTGGATTGATATTGGCTGATACTAAATATGAATTTGGCAAGATTGGAGAAAGGATATTTTTGATTGACGAGGTTCATACACCCGATTCTTCAAGATATTTTTACATTAATGATTATAATCTGAATTTTGGCCAAGATATTCCACTCAAACAACTTTCGAAGGAAATGTTTAGGCAATGGCTCATGAACAAAGGGTTTACCGGTGATGAGGGTCAGGATATGCCTGAAATAACCCCTGAAATTGCTACCGATATTTCTAATCAGTATATTGAACTTTACGAGGCACTTACTGGTAATCGTCTGATAATTGATAAGATAAACAATTTGCAACAAAGAGTATTGGCCAATATAAAGGATTCTATAAATAAGTTGGTTAATTCATAATTGATTAGTTTTGTTAAAAAAATCTGTAAATTATGAACAAGATTGGAGAAAGGATACGCAAACGGAGGGAATACCTCGAAATATCAATGAGTGTATTAGCTAAGGGTATTGGAGTGACATCGAGCATGTTGTCGCAGATCGAAAATGGAAAAGCTTTTCCATCCCTTCATTCTATTAAACATATTGCCGATTACTTAAATACATCGGTAGGAGCGCTTATTGGAGAGAATGATACGTTTGCCTCCAATCCGATAATTTCATGGGAAGATAAAAAATTTGTCAAGCGGAATGAAAACGGGGCAACGCTATATTTAATGGCACATTATAGCCCCCTCCAAACAATGGAAATTTATACAGTAGAACTGGAGAAAGATGGCAATTCGACAGGTTTGCTAGATAACAGACGAAACGGACAGGAATTCTGCTTTGTGATAAAAGGGAAAGTCTCTATAATACTTAAAGAAACTTCACATGAACTTGCTATTAATGGGAGTATTTATTTTTATTCGCATGATTTGAAATACTTTAAAAATATTACGGATGAGAGTACTTATATTTTATGGGTGCTATCTCCGTTAAAAGTATAAGTTTTAAATTTTTAGCCTTCTTTTTTAAAATGAAATCAGTTTTCGGGGTTCACGAAAAACTGATCTCATTCTCAATAAGTTTGTTTATCCGGCGAAACTACCCATAGAATATCGCTCACTCCTTTTTGCACATTCGCAATTGCATTAAGCGCTTTCGAATCAAAATATATACTATCACCTTGTTTTAGTAAATGTGTTTTCCCGGCTAAGTTTATTTCTGCTATTCCATTCAATATATGACAAAATTCCTGGGCATGTCGGGAACTTTCGGTTAATCCTTCACAATTCCCATTAACTTCAAGTCGAATCATAAAAGTTTCCATATTTTGAATAGGGCTGTAATGGGAGAGTAAGTATAACGTTGCTCCTGATTCATTCTGTTTTACAAGTTTTTTGTCACTGAATTTAACCACAGGATTTTCAGCAATTGTATCATTCTCGCCAATTAAAGCACCCACTGAAGTTGTAAGTGAGTCGGCAATACTTTTTAATGTATGTACCGAAGGAAATGCCTTGCCATTTTCAATTTGCGACAAAAGGCTTGTACTAACTCCAACGAGTTTTCCAAGACTGCTAAGAGAAAGGCTTATAGCTTCCCTTCTCTTTTTTATCCGTTCTCCCAATCTTTGCATATAGGTCAGTTTTAGTTTTTAGGCCGTCAAAAATATTTTAAATATTTAGCGTCTACAAAAGTTAAATATATTTTATCTGCTACTTTTAAGAATTAACATTGCATCCCCATAAACTCCAAACCGGTAGCCATTTTTAATAGCCATCTGGTATGCATCCATTATCAGGTTATATCCACTAAAGGCAGATGCTGCCATTAGTAATGGCGAAAAGGGCAAATGGAAATTTGTAACCAATGCGGTTGCACATTTAAAATTAAAAGGTGGATAGATAAATTTGTTGGTCCACCCTTCAAACGGCATTAATAAACCTTGAGTATTCACAGAGCTTTCAATTGCTTTAAGAGAGCTAATTCCAATTGCGCAGATATGTTTGTTATTGTGTTTTGATTTGTTCACGACAATAGTAGTCTTTTCGGAAATTTTCAAAGGTTCAGAATCCGCTCTATGCTTAGCCAAATCAAACACTTTGGGGGCTTGTATATTTCCCAGGCCAATGTGCAGGGTTATAAATCCTTTTTCAATTCCAATCACATCCATTTTTTTAAGCAATTCTCTGCTAAAATGAAGTCCTGCTCCAGGAGCAATTACGGCCCCCTCTTCTTGGGCAAATATTGTTTGGAATCGTTCAATGTCAATTTGTTCAGGTACACGGTTCAGCATAGCCGGAATAGACATTTTACCCAAGCCAAACAACTGCTGTTTATAACTTCCTTTACAACCATTTGGGAGAAACCTGATTATTCGGCCTTTCGAATAAGTATTATCCAAAACATCTGCAACAATTGGATTACAATCCCCGAAAACTATTTTATTCCCAATCCTGATTTTTCTGGCTGGTTCAATAATTACATCCCAAACCCTTTTTTCCGGGTCAAGTTCACGTATTAGTATAACTTCTACCGGGGCGCTTGTCGATTCTTTGTAACCTTGTAATTTTGCAGGATAAACCTTGGTGTTATTAAAAACAAAAGTGTCGCCATCAGTAAAGCAATTAACTATGTCTTTAAATTGAAGGTGTTTAATATCGCCAGTAGATGTATTAATTACCATCAACCTTGATTCATCCCGATTTTCAGTTGGGTATTTTGCAATTAATCCTGAGGGGAGAGAAAAATTATATTGAGACAATTTTATGTTATCGCTATAGGTTGTCATTCAAAATGTTCTTAATTTAAATTTTAGACTTTCGGCTGATTTTAGGTATTAACCTATAAAAGTTTAATTTAACTCAGTAAAGCACCCAAAAGTATTTTTAATAAATCACAAATTTAATTACAGTTAAATTATATTGCAAATATTTTAAGTGTAATTAAATTTTATTTCTTATAAAATATCTAAAACAAATTCAAAAAATATTTTATTATATGTATATCAGTATTTTAAATAATTTTTACCTGAAATTAATGCTCAATAGTATTATTAAATTGTTAAATTTTATTAAATATATTCCCATGAAATATTTCTTTTCGCTATATTTGTCCTGTGATGAAAACGATCAAGAACATATTGGCAGTAATGTTAATCTTCTTTACCATGTCTCAATTCCTGGGACATGACTTTGTGTCTTTTTACAATCACATTAAATGTCACACCGAAAACTCTTCGAACCAAAGTAATACCAATAAATTGCATTCATCGGAAACATCTGTTGAAGAAGAAATAGCTGTTGAAATTCCTGATAATACTTCCCCATCTGTTACTATTACTAAAGAAAGTTATATTTCAACAGCTTGTTTTTCCCATCATAAATTATACTATTCGATTTGGCTCCCGCCAGATATTTCTTAATTCAATTCCCCAAATACCATCTATTTTCTATAGATGCAACACTCATTAATGTTGCATGAAATTTAGAGCACAATTAAAACTGCTTAATAATATGCTGCAATCTGGGCTTTAATTGCAATTTCAATCAATATTTCTTATAAAGAATACTCTTCTCTTAGTTTATTCAATATAATAATAAGAATATACCATGTTAGTCAATGAAAAAATAAACAGCAAAATACTTATCAAAGAATTAGCACCAATGCGGGTAGCAACTTATCGGTTCATTAGCCAGGAGCCGGAAAGGGAAGCAACGCTTTACATGAAGGAACGGATTCTAAAATCAAACTTAAGATTTGACAATTTAAGAAAATTTGGTGTAGATATTCCTGTTTCTGAAACGCAACAGGAAATTGGGTTACGTGGATATGAATGTTGGATTTGCTTGCCTGATAATGTTAGAAATATTGAAGGTACATCCAATAAAACTATCCCTACTGGTAATTATGCTGTATTAAGAATTGACAACCCTTTACAATGTCCTATTGACACTATTTCAAATGGCTGGATTGAATTACATAATTGGGTAAAGATGAGTGGATACAAATCGGCTCTTCATAACCCTAACAGGTATATGCTAGAGGAATTGTTGAAAATTGAGGGCGTATTTTACTTAGACCTCTATTATCCTGTTTCTCTTTACTAATAAATATAAGAATTGAAAACTAAACTTTAAAACCATGATACCATATTTGTTGATTTTTGGTGTATTTATGCTTCTTAGCTGGTTAATCAGCAATCAGCTTAAATCGAAGTTCAAAAAATACTCCCTGATACCATTGAACAATGGGATGACCGGGTGCGATGTTGCCAAAAAAATGTTACGGGATAATAACATTACAAATGTTAGTGTAATATCTACAAGCGGACAACTTACTGACCATTATAACCCATTAACTAAAACCGTTAATCTTAGCCAGGATGTTTATTATGGGAACCATATAGCAGCAGGGGCTGTTGCGGCGCACGAATGTGGACACGCTATCCAACATGCCCATGCTTATGTGTGGCTAAAGATGCGTTCAGCCTTAGTGCCAGTTGTCAGTTTTGCATCAAACTGGATACAATGGGTTTTACTTGGTGGAGTATTATTAATTAATGTTTTCCCACAGCTTTTATTAGTTGGCATTCTTTTGTTTGCTGTTACTACCATATTCAGTTCTATAACCTTGCCGGTAGAAATAAATGCAAGTAACCGGGCAATTTCATGGTTAATCAAATCAGGGGTTGCGTCTTATCTCACTATTCCTAAAGCCCAGGATGCCCTGAAATGGGCTGCATACACATATGTTGTGGCTGCATTGGGTTCATTAGCCACATTGTTGTATTACATCATGATTTATTTAGGAAGAAGGGAATAAAGTAATAATAAACAGAATTATATAGTTTAATAAAATTAATAAATAGGTTATGGACTTACTAGATTTTTCAAACCACTCAATAAAAAAGGACAACATTGAATATTTTGTTCAACTTGTTCGAATAGCTATGGCCGATGACATTTTAAGCAATAACGAAAATGAATTGTTACACCGGATTGGCAAAAAAATTGGCTTTACAGACCCAGAAATTGACAATTTTATTAATACAGCAGGTAAAGCAAATTTCATTCCTCCGTATGAGCTTTCACAACGTTTTGGGCAGGTATACAATATCGTAAAGATGACATTGGCCGATGGGATTATTGATAAAAACGAAATACGTTTAGCAAATAGCTTTGCTGCTAATTCAGGGTTTAAAGAAACTGAAATTCCTAATTTGTTGGTTTTGCTAATTAATGGTATCAAGCAAGGCATTGACGAAGAAGATCTTTTTGAAACTTATAAAATGGCAAAGAAATCATAATAACTTGTATTTCGAGTCGAAGGTATGCTTAATTAATACTTCCATGCGAATAAATCAATGCTCAGGTATGCTAATTTCCTGTCCTTTAGTGTACCCCTTGGCTAAATTGAATTATTGCAGCATGGAAGTTTACCAAAAATATTTAATAAATTTGAATGAAGAACTGGTTTAAAAGAATACAATCATGGGCTTTTCAATGGGCAAACACGAAATGGGGAGCATGGGCTTTGTTTATTTGCGCTTTTGCCGATGCCTCCTTTTTACCCTTGCCAACTCCAATGTTTTTTCTGGCTTTAGTATTACTAAATACTTCAAAAGCATACAAATATGCTCTGTTCGGAACATTCGGAACACTATTGGGCGCTGTTGCAGGTTATTCTATAGGTCATTTTGCATGGCTTAATTCAAGTGGTGAATTTACACGGCTTGCTCAATTTTTAATAAACAACATTCCTGGTTTTTCAG
>JAIFLU010000207.1 GCA_020048915.1 Bacteroidota bacterium
TAAGGAGTTTGTTTTATTCGAGAAATGTTCTGTTTTATAAGGGATGTGTTCGTTTCTGAACAGTAGGTTTCGAAAGAATAATTTTAATAATAAAAGGTTGATTATTTATGAAAAACGCTATCCTTATTAAGAAAAATACTGCTTACTTTTACGTTCAATTACTAACAACAAAAAATACATATATGAAAATCTTAAATTATTTATCGTTTCTGCTTATTCTGATTCTAGCCGGGAACGTTTCAGCTCAAGATAATACCTTGACAAAAAAAGAGCAAAAAGAAGGCTGGGTATTGGCTTTCGATGGTAAAACTGCTGCCGGATGGCGTGGGTATAACAAACCCGGATTTCCTGAAAAAGGATGGGACTTTGCAGAAGGTTCCCTTCATGCACTTCCAAATGGTGGTGGCGGAGATGTAATTCTTGAAAAGAAATTATCGAATTTTGAATTGGTACTCGATTGGAAAATCAGCGAAGGAGGAAATAGTGGCATCTTTATTTTTGGACATGAGTTAGAAGGGAAACCTATTTATTTTTCGGCTCCCGAAATGCAGGTACTGGACAACGATCGCCATGCGGATGCAAAAGCTGGTAAGGATGGTAATCATAAATCGGGATCACTTTACGATATGATTCCTGCTAATCCACAAAACACAAAACCTGCAGGTGAATGGAACAGCGTTAAAATTGTTGCTAACAGTGGAAACATCCAGTTGTGGCAAAATGGTGTTCAAGTGGTGCAGTTTACCATGGGTACCGAAGAATGGAAAAAAATGTGTGCCAACAGCAAATTCAAAGACTGGCCTGAATTTGTGAACAACAACGCAAAAGATGGTCTCATCGGATTACAAGATCATGGCAACGAAGTTTGGTTTAAGAACATCAAAATTAAAGAGCTCAAGTAACTATTTCTTATCAAAAGTTAGAAGCCGGAATTCGATTGGATTCCGGCTTTTTTTGTAAAACTAACCAAAGTTGAATTCTGAATTTAGTAGTATTATTCAGTAAATCAGCGATATTAAAAATAATTTCATTTTCTTTCCAACCTTTTAATCGTTATTGTACTCTTTATATCGAAATGCGGAAAATATTCTCTCATACATTCTCAGGTCCGGAGGCCGATTTGGTATCTGAATGTATTCGTAACAACCGTGTTGCTCAAAAAGCGCTTTTTGAGAAGTATAAAAATGCCATGTATTCTACTGCCCTTCGAATAATAGGCAATACAGTTGAGGCACAGGATGTCCTTCAGGAAACGTTTATTGATGTGTTCGAAAATATCAGTAGTTTCCGGTTCGAATCAACTCTTGGAGCATGGATTAAAACAATTTTGATTCGAAAAGCACTGCGCAGGCTGAAGCTCGACAGAAACCATGAAACACTTGAAAAGGCTGAAGAATTGAAAGGGGAGGACTTTAAAGACGAATTCACCGGGGAGTATCTTGAAAAAGCTATTCAGTCGCTTCCCGAATCGGCCAGAGCTGTTTTTTTATTGATCGAAGTAGAAGGGTATAAACACAAAGAAGTAGCCGCGATGCTCAATATTACTGAAGGTACCTCAAAATCGCAGCTTCATTATTCCAAATCGCTTTTGCAAAAGAAACTTTATCAGTTGTACAAATCATGACGGAAAAGTTTGATCATAAGCTAAAGGTTTCTATATCCCTTTTACCTGTTCATACTCCGGATGAGATGGTTTGGGAGAATATTGAAAAACGGTTAGAATTTAATGATAAGCTTCATGTGGCTGCTTCTCAAATGCCGAGTTACGAACCAGAGTTCGTTACCTGGAGCAACATAGAAGCAAAGTTAAATGCAAAGGGCTCTAAATACATTAGAATTAAACCTGTGGTTTATTGGATGGCTGCTGCTTCCTTTTTAATTTTTCTGAGTGTTTGGTTTTGGGGAAGCTCTAAAAAGCATGAAATGGTGGCTTTTACTGAAGAGGTAGATTATTTTTGGAATGCATCACCGCACCTGGTATCTGATTCAACCAATATTTTACTGATGCAATTTATTGATGAACAATGCAAAGGCCGATCTTACTTATGTACGGAACCCGACTTTACTTTAAAAAAGCAAAAGTTGGAAGATGTTGAGGAGCAGCTTAAAAACCTCGAAAGTGTAATTGAAAATGGAGGTGATTCCCCCTCGCTAATTAAAACCCGCATTAAACTCGAAAACTTTAAAGCACAATTGGTAAAAGAAATTGTAAATAAACTAAAATCATGCCCCCAACAATAAAGAAAATATTATTTCTAATCCTGCTGGCAGGTACCTTACATGTCACCTTACCTGCTCAAACAAAAGTACAGGTGGTTACACGTTCTGTGGTCAAACTGTTTGAATACAAAAGCGGTGTTTCTCTTGAAATAAAAGGAGAGAAGGCTACTATTCTAATTAAACCATCGGTGGATAATACCATTAAAGTAAAGCTATCTCTTATATCTAAAAATCCTTCGAAAGCGGTTGCAGAAGAAGATTTACAGTATTGCGTCTACAAAATAGATGAAAGGAGCGGACGGATTGAGATTTCAAATTCTTTCGCAAATAGCAATGCATACAAAGAAATAACCAGCAATCTGAGTACAAAATATGAACTGGAAGTTCCTGCAGGTATAATACTCAACATTAATAATATATATGGGAATGCCGAGTTAAGCAATTTGACAGGTAATATCAGTATTGCCAGTAGTTTTGGACAGGTAAGTTTTACCAACATATCAGGAGCAATTACAATTATCTCGAATTACAGCGATATTGAAGGAAATGGCTTAAATGGCCAGGGAAACATCAATGCTCAGCAAGCCGAAATTTCACTTCTCAATATTAATAATACTTGTACAATTCGAAATAAGTTTGGTACAATCGCAATCGAAGGAGTAAATGCCCCCGTAAATATAGCTGCCGAGATGACTAGAATAAACGTATCGCTCGGTGACTTAAAAAGATATTCCCTGAATTTTGAAACGCAAAATGATAAAATACTAGTTTCAGAAGCATTAAGGAAATTAGTAAGTCAAAAATCCGGGAAAACATATTTTGCCTATACCAATGGTACCATATCTATAAAAGCTAAAACCACTTATAACACCATTACTCTAAAAACCAACTAACATGAAAGCAATAGTCGCTAAAATAAAAATCATTTTGATAATCCTAATTTCTTTATTTGTTGGACCGCTTTATACGCACAAACCGACTCCTCAAAAATAAGCTATAGTCAGGAAAACATGGATAGCTCTGATTATGCCTATAGAAGAAAATACCAATATTTGGATATTAATATAAAGGATGAAACAAAGATGTTTAAAATAGCCGTGCCTACGTTTGATTTTATTTTTAATACAGGAATTGTTAATATTCAAAGATATAGCTTGATTCTATCGTATGAAAGGAAAATTAGTAAGCCCTTTTCGCTTTATATCGATAATTTTAATGTTTTAGATATAAACGGAAGCTACTACAAAGGTTATTATACAAAGTTGGATTGGGGTATTCGTTACTTTTATTCAATGAATAAAAGAATAAATCAAAAGATAAGTGGCAATAATCTTAACGGAAATTATATTGATTTTAGGTTAGTAGGGCTAAATAGTTACAGATATGATTATTCTTACACATCTACTGGTTTAAATACTCCAGCAATAAAAACAAAAAGATCGGATTTTAATCTAATTCAGATACCTGATTTTCGCATAGACATGGGACTTCAAAAACGATTGAATAATTTTTCATTTATTGATGCCAGTTTGTATCTGAATTTCTCTCCTTCGAGAAATAATGAGTATACTGCTGTTATTGGGCAATCTGGTTTTCTAACTACAAAATCAATGCGTTATTTCAGTTTAGGACTTACATTCAAAATCGGCCTCGGTTGGGGTTGGAAGTGAAAGATCAGAATCTGAAAATCTGAGTTTCTATTCGATTTTCGAAAATTGAAAAAATAGTATCTTTGAGGGTACTATTAAAAAAGCCCTCTATATGAAGCATTCCCAATCGAATAAGCTTTTCAACATTATTGTTGTAGTGGCAGCCCTGGGCTATTTTGTTGATATTTACGACCTGATATTGTTTGGAATTGTTAAAAACCCAAGTTTGATAGATCTTGGGATTACCGACAAAGCCGAACTTTTTAGTAAAGGCAATTTTTTGCTGAACATGCAAATGGCCGGAATGCTGATTGGAGGAATTGTTTGGGGTATTTTGGGCGATAAGCGGGGACGGCTTTCTACCTTGTTTTTAACGATCTCGCTATATTCTATCGCAAATATTGCCAACGGATTTGTTCAAACCATTGAACAATATGCTTGGTTACGATTTATTGCCGGCTTCGGACTTTCGGGCGAACTAGGCATTGGCATTACATTGGTTTCGGAAGTAATGTCGAAAGAAAAACGCGGACTGGGGGCGAGTATTGTTTCGGGGATTGGCATTGCCGGTGCAGTGCTTGGTTTCTTGGTCGCCGAGAAGTTTAACTGGCGGGTGGCTTACTGGACTGGCGGGGCGTTAGGATTGTTATTACTTTTTCTGAGAATTGCCGTTTACGAATCGGGGATGTACGAAAAAACCAAATCGATGGCAGTGAGCAAAGGGAATTTCTTTAGTTTGTTCAGCAGTTTTAAGCGGTTCAAAAAATTCAGCTTGTGCATTTTGGTTGCACTGCCTACTTGGTATACCGTAAGTGTTTTGGCAATTAATTCTACCTCTATTGCTTCCGAAGGTTTACATATTACTGATCCAATAAAAGGATCTACCTCGGTAATGTTTCATTATATTGGCGCTTCCATTGGAAGCTTTTTGTTTGGGTATATTTCCATGAAACTGCATTCGCGGCGAAAGGCTATATTAATTGCAACATCGGGTATTGCTGTTTTTACGATAGTGTATTTTTCACTTTTTGGGGCTACTCCTGCAGTGTTTTATGCCAATATGCTAATCCTTGGAATCCCCATGGGAGGTTTGTGGGCTATTTTTGTCACAGCTTCATCGGAGCAGTTCGGGACAAATATTCGGGCTACTGTTACAACTACGGTTCCTAATTTTGTACGGGGAGGTACCATTTTAATTACTTTTCTGCTGGGATACTTCCAAACAACCATGGGTATTTGGAATTCAGGAGTTTTGGTAGGCATTATCTTTATTGGGGTCGCTTTGGTGTCGGCATTCTTTATCCCCGAAACGTATGGGAAGGAACTGGATTATGTTGAGGAAAGGTAATTTTCTGAGCCATTGTTCCGCAAAGGCTCGCTAAGAATCGCTGAATCTCGCAAAGAAAAAATAAAAATGGTTATAAAGTTTCACCCTCTGTGTCCCTCTGCGCTTTCTTTGCGTATCTCTGCGTAACAGCTTTAAGTTGTTGATATTGTTCCGCAAAGTTCCGATGAGTAACGCAAAGATTCGCAAAGAAATAATAGTTTAACTCTCTGTGTACCTCCGTGCCTCCTCTGTGTCTTTCTGTGTAATAGTTTTGATTTATTGAGAATGTTCCGCAAAGTTCCGCTGAGTATCGCTGAGGTTCGCAAAGAAATAATATAAAATGGTTATAACGGTTAACCCTCTGCGGTTCTCTGCGCCTCCTTTGCGAATCTCTGCGTGACAGCCTGTATTTCTCCTGAACTTAAAACGTTAATTCTTCCGTTCCAATTCCTTTAATGTATCCAGCTTTTTCTTTTCCAGGAAACTATAGATATCGCCCAGGTGTTCTTTAATCCGTTTATTACCGAATTCATATACTTTATTTACCAGACCATCGAGAAAATCGCGGTCGTGCGATACTAAAATCAGCGTGCCATCAAAATCCTTCAGGGCGCTTTTCAGAATATCCTTGGTTTTAAGGTCAAGGTGATTGGTTGGCTCATCGAGAATTAACAGGTTAACAGGTTCCAGCAATAATTTAATCATCGAAAGCCGTGTCCGTTCTCCTCCCGAAAGCACTTTCACCTTTTTGGTGATATTATCGCCGCCAAACATAAAAGCCCCCAGGATATCCTTAATTTTAGTGCGGATATCGCCCCGGGCAACGTCGTCTATCGTTTGAAAAATAGTTAATTCCTCATCGAGCAGGGAGGCCTGGTTTTGCGCAAAATAGCCAATTTTGACATTGTGGCCAAGCGTAAGGGTTCCATCGAAATCGATTTCTCCCATGATGCTTTTTACAAGCGTCGATTTTCCTTCGCCGTTTTTACCAACAAGTGCTATTCGTTCTCCTCGCTCCAGTGTTAGCGAAGCATTGCCAAAAACCAGGTGGTTACCATAGCTTTTCGCCATGTCTTCAATAATCACGGGATAATTTCCAGACCTTGGCGATGGGGGAAACTTCAACCGCAAGGCAGAGGTATCTTCTTCGTCAATTTCAATGAGTTCGAGCTTTTCGAGCATCTTAACCCGCGATTGAACCTGATTGGTTTTTGAATACGTGCCTTTAAACCGGTCTATAAAATCCTGGTTATCCGAAATCATTTTCTGTTGCTCTTCGGCCTGCTTCTGCTGTTGCTCGCGTCGTTCCTTACGAAGCTGAAGGTACATGGTGTAATTTACCTTGTAGTCGTAAATACGTCCCATGGTTATTTCGATGGTGCGATTGGTAATGTTATCGACAAAAGCCCTGTCGTGCGATATCACAATAACCGCTTTGGCACTGTTAACCAGGAATTCTTCCAACCATTGAATCGATTCGATGTCCATGTGGTTGGTAGGTTCATCGAGGAGAATCAAATCGGGCTTTTGAAGGAGAATTTTTGCCAGTTCAATGCGCATACGCCATCCACCGCTGAATTCACTGGTTGGCCTGGTGAAATCTTCGCGAACGAAACCAAGTCCGAACAATATTTTTTCTACTTCGGCATCGAAATTAATTTCTTCGATGGCATAAAATTTTTCGCTCAGGGTAGATACCTTTTCAATAAGGCTATAGTAGCTTTCCGATTCATAGTCGGTTCGAACTGACAATTGATTATTCAGATCGTCAATTTCGTGTTGCATTGCATATATATGGGCAAATGCCTGAGCAGCTTCTTCAAACACCGTACGGTTGTCGTTGGTCATTAAATGCTGCGGCAGATAGGCTATCACTGCATCTTTTGGTGCCGATACTTTTCCGGCAGAAGCTGTCCTAACGCCCGCAATAATTTTCAGCAGGGTCGATTTTCCTGCGCCATTCTTGCCCATTAGTGCAATGCGGTCCTTTTCGTTTATTGCAAATGAAATGTCTTTAAATAAGGAGGTTCCCCCAAATTCTACTGTTAACCCGTCAACTGAAATCATCCTGTTTTTTTAATGAGGCGCAAAGATAATTACATTCGTAAATTATTTTGTATTCGAATAAGAAACTGCTTAAATTTTTCACAGATAATTAATTAGTGTCGGCAGATAAATGCTCATTTACGAAAAGTAAACTCCGCTTTTTCTGCCTTCGCAAGCCTTGAACTTGGCGTTTTCTTAACCAACACTGTGTTTTCTTGCACGCACTAACTATGAATAGTAAGAAATAGGGGAGATGGCCGATACCATTGAACGATTATCTAAATAACATAAGGTTTTTAATATCTAAGTAATCCTTGCTAAGCCTACCTTGACATCACTATGGAACGTTAGAGGCTTAAAATCGCAACAAAATTGCATAAATGATAACCGTTTGACTCCTTGTTCCGTATCAAAGGACAAAAATTATTAACCAAACATCCTTGAATTATGAAAAGAAATGCCTTTTTAGTTTTAGCGCTTATCGCAGTTTTTTCGTTGTCATCGTGCAAAGGCACAAAGAAAACCGATGCCGCCGATGAAATCACTGTGGAACAATCGGGTAATGCTGTGTGTATTTGGGACAAAGTTTCGTTAAAAGAAACTCCGGCCAACGATGGCAAATGGCTCGCTTCCATCAGTCTGGGCGAGAAATGCAATTACCTCGACGACGAAAAAGAAGTAACCAACGGAGCCAAAAAAACCAAGTATGTAAAAGTTCCTATGTTTGTAAAATGACAAATGCGATAGTAATAGCATAAGCTAAAGAGTATTATTTTAGAGGTTCACAAACTTTAACAATAAA
>JAIFLU010000244.1 GCA_020048915.1 Bacteroidota bacterium
TGTATGCTTAGATCAACAGCACCTTGCACACCATTTATTTTTGTTACTACTGTATTATTAAAATTAATTTTACCAGGCTGTGTAATCACCATATTGTTAAGCGGTTTCGTACATCCATTGGCATCTGTTACTGTAAGGTTATAATTACCAGCCGATAAGGCGGTTTGAATGGAATCGGTCGCTTTTATGCCGGTACCATTTCCCGACCATAAAAAAGTGCGGGCTCCGGTACCTCCTGTAATGCGGGGCTTTAGAACTCCATTGGTGGCGTTATAGCAGGTAGCATTGGTGTGGATGCGCTCGGAAACGGATAGGGCAGGGGGTTCGGTTAATGTGATCGAATCAATATCAAAATTTAGATCATCTGAAATCTTACAATAATAGGTGCCAGTTGCCAAATTTTCAATATTAGCAACAGTACGAGAAAAAGTTAGATCTCCTTTTTTACTCCATAAATATACTTTGTCGCCAACCCATGCCCCTTTGGGATTTGCAGAAATACTCCCTGTAGCTGAACCAGCACATTTAATTGGATCTTCAACAAGTGTAATACTTCTACTCTTGTATTTGGCAATAAACATATCTTTTGTTCCAGGATTCGAATTGGTAAGCGAGTGTGTTGCGTCAAAAGTTATTGTAGGAGAAGTAAAATCACCAATAAAAACATAGTTGCCTTCATTATCAATCACACAAGTTTGAATAATATCAGTTCCAGTACCTCCAGCAGAAATTGCATAAAGTAAATTGTCATTTTGATCGTGAACAACTCCTAAAGCATCTGTTCCTCCGACAGGGGCAAGGATTTCATTATTAAATGTCATTGAACCTGCATATTGGCCTGCAATAACTATATAAGGGCCATTGGTATACAAACGTGTTAATCTATCATCTCCTACACTACCTTTTGCATCAAACCATTGAAGAATACCATCTGAGGAATATTTTGCAAAAAATATATCATTGCTCCCAACACTTGAAGTAGATCGTTTTGAAGCGATTGGTGTAACATTTGAATTTGAAGAAATTGAATCAACAGCTAGACTTGTACTATTAAAATAACCAGTTATATAAACATTGCCAGAAAGATCTGATTCGGCTGAGATATTGTTATCATCACCAGTTCCTGCAACCTTACTATACCATTGCCCATTACCATTAAAATCAGTTTTATATAGCAATATGTCATATGTATAGTTATTAAGACTGTTCTTCTTACTTCCAACTTTAGCAATATCCAAATAAATTGTATCAATTAGACTTGCTGTAAAATAGTAACCATCATTAGAGCTAGTAATACCATAGAAATTCGAATTTGCATTTTTATTTACAACTTTTTTAGCCCAAAGAAGATTTGCATTTGAATCAAATTTCGCAAAAAAGTTTGTATAAGTAGCTGTTGATTCGCTTAGTACAGTCCCCTTTAAATCGATTGAAGTTTGAAATATTCCAATTAATACTAGATTGCCATCTTTATCAATTGTAAGATTTTGTGATCCCTGAAAAGTTGATCCAGTTCCAATTGGAGAAACCCATGTAAGAAAACCTTCAGGAGAATATTTGGCTAAAAATATATCCACTCCTCCAGTACTTGTCAAAGAACTTCCTTCAAAATAACAAGTGCCTTGAAATCGACCAGCAACATAGACATTTCCACTTGCATCTAATGCCAAACCACTAGCCTGCTCAGTTAAGGAACTGCCAATTTGTTTTAACCATTTAAAAACACCATTCTTATCATACTTAGCTAAAAACAAATCCTTTCCACCCTTTGAAGGAACTGAAGCAGGAGATGTCAAAGAATTATCAAATCTCCCTAAAATATAAACATTATTCTGAAAATCAATTGCCGAACGAATTGGGTATACTTCGCCGGTCCCTTGAATTCCACTAGTCCAAATTGCTTTCTGTGAAAAAGAACAAACTGAAAACGTTATCAGAATAATAGAAGTTAATATCAAATTTTTCATATGAATAATTTATGATGCTGAGAAATTAACAGAACTAAAATCATTACCCGGGCCCTCTTGTCCAGATCTTGTCTTACCAACACTCAAAACATAAATTCTAGGCTTTTTCCAATTTTTTTTCATTAGTTATAATTTAAATATATTCTTTTTTTTAAAAATTCTTTTACCATAAATGGCCGAAGGTTAAAACAGATAAAATCAATATTTTTCATCCAATTATTAGTTTTCTTATAATTTATTATATCATAAAATTGGGGCATATTTGAAATTTCAAATATGTGATTTTCATAATCCTGTGAATTATTCCTAACCCGAAAAAGTAAGTCACTGCTTTGATAGCCTAACATAGAATTATTAATGATAGAATAGGGTAACAAATCTTTAAATCCATTTTTAATAAAATAACGTGGTTCTGATTCAGGGAAATCAAAACTGGCTATGAAAGACAAAACTCATTTGTCAAATGTTGGATCACGAATTTCCAGTTTATATGCACTCCCATTTTCAAAAAGCAAAGCACCAGTTTTAGATTTGCCAGATTGGATGGATTTTAGCTGAGCTTCTTTAATACTTTTATAAGAGCAAGATCTGAAAGAATTTAATTTATTAAAAAATTTGATTCTATCAGTTAATTCTTTATTAAATAATATATTTTTAATTAAAACTCCATTGAAATATCTAGTATATATATTGAAGATATTTCTTTTGGCAATTTTTTTAAGTAATTGAAAAATATTGTGTTTTGCTTTTTTCAGCGTGTTGCAAAAATAAGGGAAAGGCCACGAAACTGTATAATTACCTCCTTGACCCAATAAGACAGCTCCTAATTTATCGCATTTTGCCATATCTAATATATCAATTATCCAGTATGAATTTCCAACAGCAATAATGGGTTCATCATGTAACTCCAACATTCGTTCTACCCCTTCCAGCGGACTTATGTTTTCAGCTTTACAAAAGGTGATATCGATATTGCCGCAAAAATCGGCTACCGCTTGCGCCAAAGGGCCTTCGTCGCCAATGCGGTTTGGGGGAACCAGTCCGGTAGTGTCGTATAAAGGCACAGCTGTATACGCGGGCAGGCGCTTGCCTTCCTTTTTAAGTTCGCGTGAGGCTAAAGCACAAACTGAGCCGCTGTCCAATCCGCCGCTTAAGGTAGCTCCCACAGGGCGGTAGCTACGTAAACGGCACTTTACTGCTTCGGTATAAATATCTAAAAACAGGTCGATATATTGTTGCTCTTCTTTTAAACGGAGTTCGGGAGTTTGTTCGAGAAACCAATACCGGTTAACCGAAAGGGTGCCATTGTGCAGGCTAAGCGTATGCGCAGGAGGCAAGCGAAAAATATTCTGGTAACAAGTTTCGGGGCCGCCTTCGTTCCAGCCTACCAATATTTGGGCTACTTTATAATCGTTTACTTTCTTCTCCACTTCTGGTAAGCTGAGTATTCCTTTCAGCGACGAAGAAAACACAAAAAAATCTTCTCCTTTATAATAATACATTGCCGTAACGCCATGGTGGTCGCGGGCAACAAAAAGACGTTGCTTTGCTTTATCCCAAACGGCAAATGCCCAGTCACCCAATAGGTGATCCGCACAATTTTCGCCCCAGCGCTGGTAAGCCCGCATAATAAAATACGAATCGGGCAATTTAAATGCCTCCATGGGAGCTATTTTGAATATACGGCAAAGTTCTGCTCGATTATCAATGCGGGCACCGGCTGTAAAAACAAAATTATCGGAAGAATCACCAAAAGGCATTTTCTCAAAAACAGCTTCGGGAGTATTATAAAGAAGCAGGTTGCCTAATCCAGCTGCCCCTTGGCGCCACATACCCTGAGCATCGGGTCCCCAAAATTCGAGGGCCTTTTTCATGGTGTCCATCACCTCCTGTTTTACAGGTTGGTTATTTAACATTACTATGCCAAAAATAACACTCATGGTTTCAGATCAAAGGGTACAAGGTGATTTTCAAAATTACATTATTTATCGCGAAACTGCCAAAATAAGTTTTGTATAGGTTCATTTTTTCTTTAACTTATAATGAATCAGATTTCAGCTTGGTTTACGTGGATCTTTGGCTTACTGTTTCTATATTTCAGAGTGATGTTAGATGTTTTTGATCAATATAACTTTTTTGGGGTCTAAAGTTCTAATGAACCTTTTAAACACTTAAAATATTCTGATAAATATTTCGAAAAGGAATGAATATTTTCAATTCAATCTTATTTATCTGCTTGTTTTATAAATAAATATAATTGACTTGAGTAATTTCATTTTTCAGTGGTTTTGTAACTTCCAAGTATTTTGTACATTCGCATTTTATGAATAATGATTCTAAATTAACCCAACTTTATGTACCTCAAACAGGGCTTTCAAATTATTACGGTACTTACTATATTTCTAATAACGGCTTGCGATAAAGGTTCGGATGGACCAAAACCGATCGTTATTAAGAATTCAATATCCGATTCTGTCGTTTTTAAAAAAGTTATGATTAGTGGCCAGCCCGACTATGTTATTGAAAACGCCATTGAAATAAATGCACCCGTAATTATTGAACCAGGGGTGGTTATTGAGATGAAATCGGGAGCCTCCATTCGAATAAGCAATAATGGGTCTTTAACTGCTGTTGGAAATGCTGATAAGAAAATAATTTTCCAGGGAGAGATTGATTCCATAAGTTCATGGGAAGGGATTGTAGTTAGTAATGTAGGCCTTGATTTAAAAAGCGGAGCTGGCGATGAGGGGCCTGTTTGTAGGTTAATTCATTGCGAAATCAGGAATGCCGGCGTGGCAAGGTCTGGAGATACTGCGGTTCAAGCTGCTATTCGGGTTGAAGGCAACGTCCGTTTGGTGATGCAAAATTCGCACATTTATAATAGTGGCGGGTATGGGATTAATATTACCAGTGCTGCTTCTCGGCTTGATAGCTTTACGAATAATACCATCGAAAAATGTTTGCTGGCTCCTGTGCGGTGCCCTGTCAATAGCTTTTATGCATTAGACAGCCTTTCAACTTTTAACAATAATAACTTTCCCAAAATTGAAGGATATTATATTCAAAACGAACCACTTAATAAATGGGCTACCTGGCAACGATTAGATGTTCCTTATTTCCTTCCACCGGCCATAATTACCGTCAACGGTAGAATTAATGTTTTGCCCGGGACTCATATTCAACCATCCAAGGGGTCAGGTATCAAAGTCTCAAAAACCGGCTCGTTAAAGTGCGTGGGCGATCTTTCGAATTTTATTATGATTGAACCGGCAACTCAGGAAAAAGGTTATTGGGCAGGTATTCAAATTAGCTCCTATGAAGGAAGTAAGTTTTCGTATGTCTTGATCTCTGGCGGAGGAAGTGACTTCTCGGGTTTTTCTTTGCCAATTCGAAAATCGAATATTGAAATTACGTATGGAGGAAGATTAGAAATAACATATTGCAATATTAAAAACAGTTCCGGCTATGGTATTAATATTCTTAAAGGCGGAATTATTGTGGATAAGGACAATTACTATTCAGGAAATATTCTGGGCAATAAATATATTGCTCAATAATCTTTAGCTTTTTCGAGTATTTTAGCGAAAGGGTAAACGATTTAATCAAAGAGTTCTTTAAGTACTTGTAAGGACTGAATTTTTAATTTTCCATGCAGGTGAATACTGAAATAATCGATTAGCACTTCCATCAATTCCATTCGCTCCAGCCGGTTAATAGCTAATAGTCCGGCATTCTCAAAATTCAGCTTAAGCAAGCTGTGCATTTTTTTGCTGATTTGCTCATTATGAGAGTTGATATTAATGTCACTAGGTGAGATGAAACAACCACTTAATGAATCGAAGATTGGTTTATTTTCAGAGAAATTATTTCGGGGAAAAAACCCAAGGTATTTCGATAGATGGGTAAGAAATACAAGATGGAAATTAGCAAATTCGGTGTCCTGGGCATCCAGGTATTGAACCGTATGAAATAGAAACTCAAAAAGACCGGGATTCGCCTCTTCTTCTTTTACCGTTTTGAAAAGGACTTCTGCAATAAAAAAAGCGATGGCTTGTTTGTGTAAATCGGTATGGATGGTATTAATCACCGGGGTTGCCGATAGCTCTCTTATTCGTTGAAGGCTGCGGCGGGTTGAAATGTCAACTTCGATTTGAAGTAAATTTAATGGTTGGAATAAATTGGCCCTGAATCGGGATTTTGGTTTATAAACCCCTTTAATTAAAAAGGATTTTCTACCAAACAATTCAGAATAAATGGTCGCAATAAGGCTGGTGTCGCTATATTTAAGATGATGAATTACTATTCCTCTGGTTGAAGATATCATCTTTAGCCAACTATCCTACCTTGGATAATATTTTTTTACCAACCATTGACTTTGCTGCACTTACTATGGCTGCTGTATCATAGCCGCATTCTTTATATAACTCTGGTAAGGACCCATGTTCAATAAACGAATCGGGAATTCCCAGTCGTTTTACAGAGGCGGAATATCCGTTATCTGTCATGAATTCCGAAATTGCCGATCCAAATCCACCGTTTAGCGCACCATCTTCAACAGTAATTACATGTTGAAACCGTTTAAATATGGTATGCAATAGCTCTGTATCCAAAGGTTTAAGGAACCTAAGATCAAAATGGGCCGAGTCTATCATCTCCGATTTTAAAAGCTGACAGGCTTCCACTGCAAAATTTCCAACGGTACCTAATGTTAGAATGGCAATATCCTGCCCATCTTTAATCATCCTGCCTTTTCCAACCGGTAATTTTCTAAAAGGTTTTTTCCAATCGGGTATTACCCCATTTCCACGAGGATACCGGATAACAAACGTTCCATAATTATCAGCTTGCGAGGTATACATCAGGTTTCTGAGTTCTTCTTCATTCATAGGTGCCGAAATGGTAAGGTTCGGTATGCACCGCATAAATGGGAGGTCGTATGCTCCATGATGGGTAGCTCCATCTTCGCCAACTAATCCTGCGCGGTCAAGACAAAAGACTACCTGTAATTTTTGAAGTGCCGCATCGTGGATTACCTGATCGTAGGCCCTCTGCATAAACGACGAATAAATATTACAGAAAGGAATAAACCCTTTAGATGCCAATCCTGCCGAGAATGTTACCGCATGTTGTTCGGCAATACCTACATCAAATACACGTTTCGGGTATTTGTCCATCAAAAATTTCATAGAACAACCGCTGGCCATGGCTGGAGTGATTCCAACAATTTTAGTATTCAGATCCGCAAGCTCCACTAAAGTATGTCCAAATACATCCTGATATTTTGGTGGTTGAGGTGTCTCTGGCGTCGTGCGGAATATTTCTCCGGTATGCATATTGAACAATCCCGGTGCATGCCATTTTGTTTGATCTTCTTCGGCAAATTTATATCCTTTTCCTTTGGTGGTAATGACATGAAGAATTTTAGGGCCAGGTATATTTTTCAGGTCCGACAAAGTCTTTACCAGATGGGTTACATTATGCCCATCAATTGGTCCAAAGTACCGGAAATTTAACGATTCAAATAAATTGCTTTGTTTTAATAAAATTGATTTTAGGCCATATTCAATTTTTTGAATCACTCTCCTAGGGTTTGGTTTTATCTTCCCCAATACGCCTAGCATGTTCCAAACATCGTTCTTAAATTTATTATAGGTTCGCGAGGTTGTAATATCAAGCAGGTATTCCTTTAAAGCGCCAACATTAGGGTCAATTGCCATGTTGTTGTCGTTCAATATTACCAAAAGGTTCGAATTTGATGCTCCTGCATTGTTAAGGCCTTCAAATGCAAGACCGCCTGTTAAGGAGCCGTCACCAATTACTGCAACAATTTGTCGTTCGTCTTCTCCATTAAGTTGAGCGGCAACAGCCATACCCAGAGCTGCCGAAATGGAGGTAGAAGAATGTCCAACCCCAAAGGAATCGTATTCGCTCTCGGCCATCTTAGGAAATCCACTGATGCCTCCATACTTTCTGTTTGAATGAAATACGTCTTTACGGCCGGTAAGTATTTTATGGCCATAAGCCTGATGCCCCACATCCCAGATTAGTTGGTCGTAGGGAGTATTAAAGACATAATGCAGCGCTATGGTAAGTTCCACTACACCAAGACTTGCACCTAAGTGCCCCGAGTTATTACTAACAACTTCAATAATAAACTGGCGGAGTTCGTTGCTCAGCGTAACTAATTCCTCCGGCTTTAATTTTTTAATGTCGGCAGGAATATTTATGGTATCCAGCAGGGTATTTCTCACCTCATCCATTCGATATGATTATCAGAACCTTCAAACGCCAAAGATATTAATTTTATTTTAAAGCTATATTTGTTTTAAAGGCATATTCGTTACAAATGTTCACCAATTAAATATTAAACTGCCCATAATCTTTGTTCAACTGTATCCGTTATTTTATTTATATTGGCCAAACTAATTTGCTTAAAAACCCGTCCATGAAAAAAATATTGTTTGTTGCTATAAGTATGTTAATAATTAATGGCTGTGTGCCAATCACTAAATTTCGTGATGTAAAAAAGCAAGCTCAGACACTCGAAGAAGAGCGGGCGAATCTAAGAGCTGACCTCGAAAAACTTCAGGTAGACAACAAGGAATATAAATCGAAACTTGATAATTGTGAAGAAGATCGTAAAAAGCTTATTTCTGATTCTTTGGTTCGCTATGAAGCATTTCGCCTTGCTGAGAAAGAATTAAGAAAAGCGCAGCGTCAATTTGATGAACTGCAAGCTGCACAAGAAAATCTGGTAAAAGGAAGTGCTAAGGAAACCTCCAAACTTTTATCACAATTGCAGTCTACTCAGGGCGATCTTCAAAAAAGAGAAGATCAGCTTCGGATTGCCGAAAGTACCTTAAACGATAAAAAGCGTAACCTGGAAGCCATGCAATTTGAGTTGGAAAAAAGGAATATTCGGTTAAAGGAATTGGAATCGATACTTCATCGCAAAGATTCTGCTGTTGCCGCATTAAAAAATAAAGTTTCAGATGCCTTGTTAGGCTTCGAAAATAATGGGTTGTCCATTCAGGTCAAGAATGGAAAAGTTTATGTTTCGCTCGACGAAAAGCTTTTATTTAAATCGGGAAGTTTCACTGTTGAACCAAACGGAGTTTCAGCATTAAAAAAACTATCGAAAGTGTTGGAGCAGAATGCCGATATTAATGTATTAATTGAAGGTCATACCGATGATGTTCCTTATCGATCGGACGTTTCGGTGAAAGATAACTGGGACCTTAGCGCGAAAAGGGCTACCGCTGTTGTGCGTATTTTGCTCGACAATAGTAAAACAGATCCTAGAAGACTTACCGCTGCCGGAAGAGGGGAGTTTTTACCTATTGATAAAGCTAAAACGTCAGAATCCAGGCAAAAGAACCGAAGGACGGAAATAATTTTAACTCCTAAATTAGATGAGTTATTGAAAATTTTGGAAAGTAATTAAAGAGTATCGAAGAGGCTGGTAAAAAGTCAGTTAATTATCGCATTTCGACTCCGCTCAATGTGACAATTAACTGACTTTTAACGGTCAGGCTGAGTGAAGTCGAAGCCTTATCCCACTTTTTACACCCCCTCATTGTTTATCGAATATTAGAGAGCAGTTACTTGTGCAGTAGGTTCTTTGTCTGCAATGGTTACCCAGCCATAATTCTCTTTACGAAGTAACCAACCATCAACTCCTTCAATATTTTTAGAGAGTTGACCAAATGCAGGGTTTTTTCCTGAAGCATCGAGGTACCAAGCTTTATCTTCAATAATAAGTTGAACGAGCAGGTGATTGAACTGGTCTTTTACCGGATAAATATTTTCAAGCCGGCCTTTATCTTTTGTTTTAACCAATACAATTTCAACATTAAATCCAGCTCTTTTTAAGAGAAAAGCCAGCATCAGATTCATTTCCGGGCCAGAACCTTCTTTATTCTTCAGTACCTTATCGAAATTTTTATCGGCATAAATTCCATATTGGCCGTTCCAGCTAACATTTTCGGTTAGTGCACTAAATATATTGCCAGCCAATTGCTCTTTGGTTCCTCCTTTTTGAATTGCGGCATCAAGCAGAGGTTTATATTCGAATGCTTTATATAAACGTGTGCCCAGGTTGTCGCTTTTTAGCCACTTATTGTTCATTTCTTCCCAGGTTGGCAAAAAATAGGCAATATACCCTCTTCGGTTTCGGTTCATCCGCATTTCGCCAATTTCCATATTATCGTATTCGTCATTTGCCGTTTGTAGCATATAGTCGTAATAAAACGGGAACATACCTTCGGCCTTGAATAAATGGACTTTTACCTGCTGACTTATGTCAGGAATGGGACTTTCTTCCTGTACCCTAAGTGCTGCCATGTTTTTCATTACAAATTTCATGGTACGGCCATTGATAAAATAAACAGTTGTGGCTGCTGAAGGGGATTCGTAAAGCACATCGTTCAAATCGAATAGCTCGCGATGCGCTTTTTTCAATTTTGTATCATACAACCATTGAATTTTATTGGCAATCCCTTTCTGATCCTGAATATCGAGAGGTTTTCCCTTTTGATACGTAACCAGATAATTAAACTTAAAAGGAACGCTTATCCTATATTCGCTCCAAACAACCGGTATCGAATTTTGAAAATACCAGTCACGAAGCTTTACACAATCAAGAGAAACAATGGTGTACGTATATTCAATTACAGATCCCACTTTTACATCGGGCAATGAAAATACTTTGCAATGATTTCTTTTATCCATTTCTAGATCCCGTATGCTGGAACTTTTAAGTTTTGTTTTTACTATTTCGCCCTTTTCATTGATATTAAATGTTTGAGCTTTCAGTCCCTGAATTTTTTCATATTGGTTTAGGAACCGGAAAGGAATTTCGACGTTGGCATACTTAAGACCTTTATCGGATAGGATTTTTATGCGAACATGCCTAAGATATTCCGTTCGTGGTCCAACCCTAACGGTTCCATAGTCGCATAGAATCACAGCCGGAGCTGATGGATCGGCAAGGTAGGATTTCATGTCCAAATCTTCTTTTAAGATTTTCCCGTATTTTATAGGAACTTTACTGGTATAGCCAAAAGTATTTGTTACCAGTATAAGCAGCAGCAAGGTTACAGATGATCGAATTATTGATTTCATGGCCGAAGTATTTAGTAAGTAGACGGATTAATGAGGCAAAAACAATGCCAAAACAATCTTATACAGCCAAATCATTAAGAATTACAGATAGCTTACGTGTGAGTTCGAACCGGGAATAGGCATTGATATTATCCGGATTAACTTCTAATTTTTGTTCAAGATAGCGTGTGTAAAAGGAGCGTATAACTTGTTTAAGTGTTTCGACATCATTAAAACCAACAATCTCACCTGCTTTAGAAGCTGATAGAATGGAGGCTACATCCCCTTTTGTCGGCCCAATAGCCAGGATAGGTCTTTTGGCGGCGAGGTATTCAAAAAATTTGCCGGTTAAAATCCCTTCAGCATTTTGTGTATTGTTTATTAGCAGAAGTAAAACCTGCGATTGCCTTTCCTTTTCAACTACTTTATTATGGGGTATAAAATCAGTTTTGCTCAGGTATTTAATAAGTTCGAATTGGTTCAACGAATCAATAATTGCTGCATCCATCCGTCCAATAAATTTCAATTCCAGATTGTTTCCAAAAATTGGATCCTCTTTCACAAGCTGAGTTATAGCTTTCCAAAGAACTTCCGGATTACGTGCTTTGTTGATTGTTCCTAAATGTGCAAGTGTGAATTTAGTGTCGAGCTCAACGGACTCATCTGAATAATCGCTGGTGTCGAACCCATTGGTAATAGTCTCGACCTTTTTTGCACCCATAGTCTGGAATTCTTCGGTCATTTTACTACCTACCGTTACAACACAATCGGCATATGAAATAACTTTCTTTTCGAGGCGATGGTGTTTTTTATTTGCCCAGGATGTGAGCAATAGCTCGGAGTAATAATCGATATTGGTCCAGGGGTCCCTAAAATCTGCTATCCAAGGAGTATTTAGTTCTTTTTTTAACGCTGAAGCAATAAGATGCATACTATGCGGTGGTCCTGAAGAGATAATTGCATCCACCTGATTTTCTTTCAAATACGGTAGTAAATATTTAACGGATGGGTTAACCCAAAATTTTCGGGCATCGGGGATGAAAAAATTCCCTCTTATCCACACAGCAATTTTCTCAGCAAACTTGGGTTTTTTCTTCTCAGTTAAAAAGCCAACATTTACTTTTTCAGTTTTCTTTTGGCCGATAAATTTTTTATAAAACGTGTAAGGTTCCCAGATAGGTTGTTTTAAAATCGTTAATTCTTTGGGAATATCCCTTTCGTTGGATAAATCTAATTCAGCATATTCGCCATTTTCGGCAGTATAAATAATAGGCTCCCAACCAAATTCGCGAAGGTACTTGGAGAATTTAAGCCAGCGGTATACAGCCGATCCTCCAGCGGGAGGCCAGTAATAGGTTATGATAAGGACTTTTTTCACCCTAACTTTTGAAGTAACGTACGAATACTTACTTTATCACTTAAAATTTCGCGGAGTTTCGAAACCGGAATCCGCTCCTGCTCCATAGTATCGCGGTAACGAAGGGTTACGGTATCGTCCTCTAAGGTCGTATGGTCTATTGTAATACAAAATGGGGTGCCAATGGCATCCTGACGGCGATACCGGCGACCAATTGTGTCTTTTTCTTCGTATTGGCAGTTAAACTCGAACCGTAAAGCATTATGAATTTCACGGGCTTTTTCCGATAAACCATCCTTTTTTACCAGTGGGAAGATTGCAAGCTTAACAGGAGCTAGGGCCGCAGGGATCTTTAAAACTACACGTTCATCCACAGAGCCATCTTCTTTGGTGATTTTTTCTTCGGTAAATGCATTGGACAGGACGCACAAAACCATGCGGTCAACACCTATCGAAGTTTCGATTACATAAGGCACATAGCTTTCGTTCTTTTCAGGATCAAAATAGGTAATTTTTTTACCGGAGAATTTCTGGTGACTGCCTAAATCGAAATCAGTTCGGGAGTGAATACCTTCCACTTCTTTAAATCCAAATGGGAATTCAAATTCAATATCGGTAGCAGCATTGGCGTAATGGGCTAATTTTTCGTGATCGTGAAACCGGTGTTTTTTATCTCCCAAGCCAAGGGATTTGTGCCATTTCATGCGGAGCTCTTTCCAATGTTTAAACCACTCCATTTCAGTTCCCGGAGCAATAAAGAACTGCATCTCCATCTGTTCAAACTCACGCATGCGGAAAATAAACTGGCGGGCGACGATTTCGTTTCGGAAAGCTTTTCCAATTTGGGCGATGCCAAATGGAATCTTCATACGGCCCGATTTCTGAACATTCAGGAAGTTTACAAAGATCCCCTGCGCAGTTTCTGGACGCAGATAGATGGTATTAGCTTCATCGGTGACAGATCCCAATTTTGTATCGAACATCAGGTTAAACTGACGCACGTCTGTCCAATTGCGGGTTCCCGAAATAGGGCAAACAAGTTCGGTATCTAGTATAATTTGTTTTAATTCTTCGAGGTTATCTGCTTTTAAGGCATCTACCAGGCGTGTGCGAACCTTATCCACTTCTCCCTGAATTTCGAGAACTCTTGGATTAGTAGTTTTGTACATTTCCTCATTGAAAGATTCGCCAAATCGTTTGGCAGCTTTTTCAACTTCTTTGGTTATTTTATCTTCGAGTTTTTGAATATGGTCTTCAATTAAAACATCCACGCGGTAGCGTTTTTTCGAGTCTTTATTATCGATAAGGGGATCGTTAAATGCGCCAACATGTCCGGAAGCTTCCCAAATACGGGGGTGCATAAATATGGCCGAATCAATGCCCACAATATTCTCGTGGAGCAGTACCATTGAGTCCCACCAAAATTTTTTAATATTATTTTTCAGTTCTACTCCGTATTGACCGTAATCGTATACGGCGCTTAAACCATCGTATATTTCACTTGAAGGGAAAATAAAACCATATTCCTTGGTATGCGAAATTAATTTCTTGAAAAGATCGTCATTAGCCATTCCTAAACTGTTTTAATAAAATAATATTCTTTAAAATGAACCGGTTGCAAATGTATATGAAACCAACTTGTTTTGCAAACATAAACATTTGAGTAGATGGATAAACTTTCAGTTCATTCGGAATGACCCTGATTTGCTTTAAGTCTCTGTCTGCCCTTTGGCAGACAAAAACTTAAAAATAATTATTTCTAGATAGGGTTAACCATTAGTATGAGGAGCTAATGACTTCAAATGCTGCCAATCTTACCCTGTATTCCAGTAGATTTAGCTGCTCGATGGCCGACACCAGTATTTTGTCTTTTAATAATAGCTTTTCCCAAGGTTCACCATTCGAATTTTTCTCGTTAGTATTGAAAACTTCGTCCAGGTGATGATTAGTCGAGCTATTATTACTTTCATTTTGAAGCAAAATTTTAAAATCGTTTATTTCATTCTTGAGCTCAGTAATATAATACATATCAAGGGATGGCTTGCTGTCTTTAAATTTTATCTCCATCAGGTTTCCTACTTTATTATCTTTAATTACCTCATTGGTATTCCCTGCATAAGAAATAAGAATCATTTTTTTAAGACTTTCAATTTTTTCGCAAAGGGTATCCGCTTCTTCTCTAATTTTTGTGTTTACTAATATTAATTTTTTGTTAATAGTGCTATCATTCTTATATTCTGAAATATACCATTTTGTATTTTCTTCGACTACAGTAGCTTTCTCTTCAAAACTTATGGACGATTTTACAAATCCATCTATCACGTTTCTTGAAACGCTTAAGGCCAAAAGTGCTGTTATTGCTGCAAAATAGGCAAAGAAGAACATAACTGCCATAAAGTTTTTGTAATTGATATCTTTATCTGTTGGGTACGAGAAAAGATAAACAGGCAATAAAACTACAAATGGTAAAGGAATGTTTATGATCATGAGAATTTCGGCCCCTGGCCAGTGCATTATTTTGAATAGCACACCAATAAAGTTAAGAGCAAATATAAAGGCCGCAAGAATATACAATGTTTTTAATTTCTTATTTGGCTCTGTTGTAAAACTGCTTCTTAATCCCAGAGGAATAAAAAGCAACGCAAGAATTACCAAGCCTAATGTTAGTAAAATGGAGGCTCCGGGGAGATGCAAAATTTTAAACAAACATCCCAATGTGGTAATTAAACTAGCGAGTAATCCGAGGTAATATGTTTTGTTTTTCATTTTGTTGAATAATAAACGGTTATGGCTCTTTACTTGTTTGCTAATTTCATTTCTGAATTTTTAACCTGACTTAATGCTATTTTTTCTGCTAAGCAAATGTTTAGTTGCAGAAACGAAAGTTTATTCAGAGAAATCAATAAATCATCCTCAGCATTTTCAGAAGGGGTGATCGAAAAGGTTGTTGTCTTCAGAATTATTTCCGCAAAATTGGAATTGGATGATGTGGCTATTGCTGCTTGTTCAAATTTCTGCAGTAACGCTTTTAATTTCATATCCTTTTTGTCATTAGCAAAAACCACTTGATTAAACAACCCGTTCTGACGGTCTGCTTCAACTTTCGACATGTCGATTTCGTTGTTTTTTGAAATAGCCGTTTCCAATTGTGCAGCCCGAATCATTTCGATTTTAATTTGCTGAATAAATTCCCGGAGTTCAAACGAACTGGTTTTAATATCTGTAGCAAGCCGATTCGCCTCTAGTTCTTTGTAAAGAGAATCATTTCGTGTTTTTATAAACGCCAAATCGGTTTCAATTTGATTGTTTGTTTCGTAAGCGGGACTTAGTGCATTGGAGGAAACTTTTAAAGACATCAAAGTGGTGGGGACAATAAACCAGATTAGGGCTATTACAATAAAGATAAAACTATTGGAAACACTTGCCTGATCTTTATATACTTTGAACATGTAAATTGGGAAGGCCAGAAATACGAGCAAAAAGCAACCTGAAAGCATTAAAATTGCAGCTCCTGGCCAATGCATCATTTTAAAAAAGAACGCGATTAAAAATAAAATTAACCCTGAAAAGCCAATCGCCAATAAATATTTTGGCACCTGTAAGGTGTTGTCGCGCAATTTATTCACCATTGAAATTGGAAGGAAAATAAGGCAAATAAGAACAAAGCCCAACAGCATTGCCACACCCGATCCGGGCCAATGCTGTATTTTAAACAGAAAGCTTAGCGATAGAAAAAAAGTTCCTATAAAGCCTATAATATGGGCCCATTTTTTTGTTCGGTTACTTACTTCTTTATAGTTTACATAAATAGCACTGGGCAAGAAAACGAACGAAAGGAGAAAGAACCCTAATACCATTAATATTCCTGCACCTGGCCAATGCATAATTTTGAAGAGTGCCCCAAACGAAAGGATAATTGGAGCAATTACACCTGATATTTTCATTGTTTTTTTCATAATTCGATATTTTTTATCAATTAAATAAAGGGTTTCATGCTGAATGCGCTCCAAACCTTCTATGCCAATCTTCTCTTTTACCACATCGTAGGCCTTCTCGAATGGTAAACCATTGTGCATTTCGAATTCAATGTCGCAACATACATGATCTATCAAATCGTCTCTTAAATGCGAGTAAGTAAGTCCGGATTTACTTATTTCTTTTTTAAGAAACTCAATGTTTGCAATGCTTAGTGTAAAATCCATAGGAGAGTTATGGGTTGTTAGTTTCAATTAGGAATTTAACTGCCAATTAATCCAGATTGAATATTCGGTTTTAGCAGCATGCTCATTACCTCCATGTATTCTTCAAGTTCTTTAATTTTTTCCACGGCAAAGTTGTTGCCTTTTGGGGTTAACTTGTAATAAATACGCGTTCGGTTGTTGTAATTTTCTGATTCGGTCGTAACCGACCCTTCAACTTCAAGTTTGTGAAGCACCGGATAGAGCGCACCATACGTGAGTTTTATTTTGCCTGCTGTGAGTTCTTCAACTCGGCGGGTAATATCGTAACCATACATGCGGCCATTCTCGGCCAGTAACTTCAGTACAATCGACTTTAGCGATCCTTTTAAGAGTTCTGTGGATATCATATAATACTGTTTAATATACTACAAACTTATATATGCAAATATAATATATAAGAATCTGATATATCAAGAAATTATTTATTTTTTTGACCCGAAAGTGAAAATAGTTTTGCCGAAAAGGAAAACCCTGGTTGTATCTGGTGTTGATGTTTATAAATGTTCTCAACCAGGCTTTGGACCGCTTGTTTTTATATATATTCAAATCCGAATTTTCTTACATTTGTTAATGCACACAATCATTCTATTATGAAACAGGTTCTAAAATACATTGGCTATGTATTAATTCTATTAGTAATCGGATTTCTGATTTGGCGATTCTGGTTTATGATTGTATGGATTCTCATTGCTGCTGTCATCTCTTTTATTGGTCACCCCTTAGTTAGGTTTTTTGATAGGGCCCATATTAAGAAATTTAAAATTCCCCATGGTTTAAGTACTGCACTCTCTTTGATTATTCTTTTATTGGTTTTTTTAGGAATGCTGGCAATTTTTGTACCTCTTATTGTTAAACAAGCCGAAACCATATCAAAAATTGATGTTAGCAAGCTGGCTGCAAACCTGCAGGGCCCATTGCAATGGGTTGATCTTGAATTGCACTCTTTTGGTGTTATCCCGGCAGGGCAAACTATTCAGGATTTTATTGTTCTTAAGGCAAAATCGCTTGTTAACCTTGGCAGTGTTACAACCCTTATAAATAATTTTTTTAGTGCTGCAGGAACTGTTTTTGTAGGATTATTTTCTATTCTGTTTATAGCTTTCTTTTTTATGAAAGATGAAAATATGTTCGAAGAAAGCCTGCTACTGATTATCCCGGTTAAAAACCATGGTTCAACCCGCAAGGTAATAGAAGTTTCAAAAAACTTGCTTATGCGCTATTTTATTGGTGTAATGCTTGAAGTTCTTGGAGTAATGTCGATAATTAGTCTTGGCTTATGGATTTTCGGTGTCGAAAATGCCTTGCTCATTGGGTTTTTTGGAGGAATAATGAACATAATACCTTATTTGGGGCCAATTATAGGCTCGCTCATAGGAATTACTTTGGGTATAACCGCAGCACTTGCTTCGGGTTCCTACGCCGAAATGTTGCCATTATTAGCAAAACTGGCAGGAGTATTTTTTGTGGCTAATTTTATAGATAATAATATTTTAGTTCCTTTAATTTATTCGAGCAGCGTAAAGGCACACCCACTCGAAATATTTTTTGTTATTATAATGGCAGGCAGTCTTGCTGGAATTCTGGGTATGTTATTGGCTATTCCTGTATATACGGTGCTTCGGGTTATAGCCCGGGAGTTTTTTCAGCAGTTTCGGGTGGTGAAAAAACTTACAGAAGCAATTGATGAAATGTAATGTTTGAAATTACTCCGTTGATTTAAACTGCATTTAGATATTTTTACACCCCAATTCCCTTAATATCATAACATGCCTTTACTCTCTTTTTACCAATCCCTATTCCCCGAAGCCGGATGCGATGAAGCCGGGCGGGGTTGCCTTGCCGGTCCTGTGGTTGCCGCAGCTGTTATATTGCCACAAGGATATTCCCACAATTTAATGAACGATTCAAAACAATTATCAGAGAAAAACAGATTCAAACTGCGCATAGAAATTGAAAGCGACGCTCTGGCTTTTGCGGTTGCTTTTGTTGATAACGTTGAAATTGATAAGATAAATATTGTAAAAGCATCAGTTAAAGCCATGCATATAGCACTTGATAAGCTTCCTGTAAAACCTGAGTTTATTATAATTGATGGAAATTATTTTCTTCCTTACAAAAAGATTCCCTATTCGTGTCAAGTAAAAGGTGATACAAAGTTTCTTTCGATAGCCGCCGCATCAATTCTTGCAAAAACATATCGTGACGAATATATGGTAAACCTTCACCATAAATTCCCTTATTATCTTTGGGAAAAGAACAAAGGCTATCCTACCCTTGAACACCGAAAGGCTATTGAGAAATACGGACTAACCTCTCTTCATCGTAAGTCTTTTTGTTCACACATTGATCAGCTTACGCTACAATTTTAATTTTTTCCATTTCACCTGTTATTTGGCATATTTCATCGATTATAATTGCATGGGCATAATAAATATTTAATATTGAAATCTTTTAAAATTAATAATAAATTATTATGAAGAAATTCTGTACGATGCTTCTGGCGGGGCTTACACTCTTCTCGTTCCGGATCAAAGCTGACGAAGGCATGTGGTTGCTAACGCTCTTAAATGAGTTGAATATAAAAAAAATGCAGGAAATGGGTTGTAAACTTTCAGCCGAAGATATTTACAACATAAACAAAGCAAGTTTAAAAGACGCTATTGTGATCTTTGGCGGAGGTTGTACGGGTGAAATCGTTTCGGACCAGGGACTAATTCTCACCAACCACCATTGTGGTTATGATGCAATTCAATATCACAGTTCTGTGGAACACGATTATCTTTCAGCTGGTTTTTGGGCAAAAAATAAAGCCGAAGAATTATATACACCTGATCTCAGCGTTACATTTCTAGTTCGTATCGAAGATGTTACCTCCAAGATGATGGATGCTGTTAAATCTATTACAAGTGACGAAGAGAAGCAGAAAACACTGGATGAATTAAAGGAAAAACTTCAAAGCGAAGCTATTGCAGGAACACATTACACTGCCTCAGTTGAAGAATATTTTGGAGGGAATAATTATTATTTATTGGTTTATGAAGTCTATAATGATGTTCGATTGGTAGGTACTCCTCCAAATTCGATTGGAAAATTCGGATATGATACCGACAACTGGATGTGGCCTCGTCATACGGGCGATTTTAGTGTATTTCGTGTTTATAGCGGAGCTGATGGCAAACCTGCTTCCTATTCTAAAGATAATATTCCCTTAAAACCACGTCATTTTTTACCGGTATCAACTAAAGGCGTTACAAAAGACGACTTTACAATGGTTATGGGCTACCCGGGAGGCACTGAGCGCTATATCACTTCTTTTGAAGTAAAGGAGATGATGGATATTACAAATCCTAATCGAATTAAAATTCGTGGTGTACGTCAGGAAATTCTTAATAAAGATATGCAAGCCGATCCTAAAGTACGGATTCAATATTCATCGAAGTATAGTCAGTCAAGTAACTATTGGAAATATTCTATTGGTCAGAATAAAGGTCTAGAACGATTAGAAGTAGTTGACCGCAAACAAAAACAGGAGAGTGATTTTCAAAATTGGTCAAATTCGAACGACGACCGTAAAGTAAAATACGGCAATGTTTTAGCAAATATTGAAAAGGTTATTGTTGCAAGAAAACCATATACACACGCTTTTCAATATTTGTCCGAATCATTCTTTCAGTCTACAGAGATTTTTCTATCCGGGATAAAATATTATCGTTTATATAATACCTTAGCCTTTACCCCTGACAGTACTGCACAAATTTCGGATCTTATCGAGAAGCTTCGAAAAGCAGAAATTGATTTCTATAAAGATTTTAATATTTCAACGGACAAAAAGGTCTCAGCTGCTATTTTTAAACTTTACGATGAAAATGTTCCGGTTGAATTTCATCCCGATTTCCTGAAGGACGCAAAAGCCAAGTATAAGGGGAACTTTGAAAAGTATACCGAGAATTTGTATAAAAAATCGTTTTTGGTCGATAAGGCAAAGGCAGATGAATTCTTAAAGAAACCTACTGCAGCTGCTATGATGAAAGATCCCGGATTTAAAGCAACCATGGATATTATTGCTAAATATTTTGAGCTCAATACTGCTAATGAGCAATTCGATGAAGTAATGAAAAAAGCAATGCGGCTATATATCGCAGGAACTTTGGAAATGAATCCTGATAAATCATATTATCCTGATGCAAACTTCACTATGCGCTTAACTTATGGAAAAGTTGGGGATTACAAAGCCAGAGATGCGGTACATTACGATTATTATACCACCCTTGATGGAATTATTGAAAAAGAAGACTCAACCAATTTTGAATTTGAAGTTCCCCCAAAATTGAAAGAACTATACAAGGCTGAGGATTTTGGAAGTTATGGCCAAGATGGAAAAATGCGGGTATGTTTTACTACCAATAACGATATTACCGGAGGGAATTCCGGAAGTCCCGTATTAAATGGAAACGGAGAACTTGTAGGTTTGGCATTCGATGGTAACTGGGAAGCTATGAGTGGCGATGTGGTATATGAACCTGATCTTCAGAAGTGTATTTGTGTCGATATTCGTTATGTAATGTTTGTAATCGATAAATTTGCCGGGAGCCGATGGCTTATCGATGAAATGAAGTTGGTAAACTAATCATATCATTTTTGAGAATTTAAAATTAAAAGGGGAATGTTCACTTAAGAACATTCCCCTTTTAATTTTAATACTGAAGCAAAATTATTCTACGGTAACTGATTTTGCCAAATTTCTGGGCTGATCAACATTACAACCTCTCATAACCGCAATATGGTAAGAAAGAAGTTGCAGCGGAATAATGGTGGTTAAAGGCGAAACAGCAAAATCCGAATCGGGCACTTCCAAAACATAATCAGCCATGTTACGAATAGTGGTGTCTCCTTCAATAACTACAGCTATAACTATCCCTTTCCTGGCTTTTACTTCCTGGATGTTACTTACAATTTTTTCGTAAGTATGATCCTTAGATGCAATTACCACAACGGGCATAAGCTGGTCAATCAGCGCGATAGGGCCATGTTTCATTTCTGCTGCCGGATACCCTTCGGCATGGATGTATGATATTTCTTTGAGTTTTAATGCACCTTCCAATGCAACAGGAAATAAAACCCCCCGACCTAAATATAGGAAATTTGTTGCGTTTCTGAATAACGAGGCTATTTCTTTATATCGTTCATTATGGCCAAGGGCTTTTTCTATTTTATCAGGAATGGCGTAAAGTTCACCAATAAGTCGAATTCCTTCTTCCTGCGATAAGGTTTTCCGTTCCATACCAATGGCGATAGCCATCATTGTAATAACCGTTACCTGAGCAGTAAATGCTTTCGTTGATGCAACCCCAATTTCAGCACCGGCATGGGTATAAACTCCAGCATGCGTTTCGCGTGGAATACTTGAACCAACTACATTGCAGATACCTAAAACCAAGGCTCCCGCTTCTTTAGCCTGTTTGATAGCAGCTAAAGTATCTGCAGTTTCTCCACTTTGGCTAATGGCAATTATTACGTCTTCTTTATATATTAAAGGATTTCGATAACGAAACTCTGAAGCATATTCAACTTCAACAGGAATCCGAGCCAATTCTTCAAACAGATATTCTCCAACCAAACCCGCGTGCCAAGAGGTACCACAACCTATGAAAATTATTCTTTTAGCCTTCACAAGTTGAGGCATCACCTCAAATAACCCTCCCAATTTAATACTCTTTTTATCAGGAGATATTCTTCCTCTGAAAGTATCATGGATAGACTTAGGTTGTTCAAAAATTTCTTTCAGCATGAAATGGTCGAAATTGTTTTTTTCAATTTCACCAATCTCCAGGTTTAATGTTTGAATATTTGGTATGAGCTGATCGTTATGAATCGTTTTAAGGGTTAGTTCATTTACCTTTATAATGGCAACATCGTTATCGTTAAGGTAAATAACACTATTGGTGTGTTCAATAATTGGAGTTGCGTCGGATGCAACGAAATACTCTTCATTTCCAACTCCAATAACCAGAGGACTACCTTTTCTGGCAGCAATTAATTTATCAGGTTCGTTACGGCAAATAATAACAAGGCCATATGCGCCTACTACCTTATTAAGGGCCAGACGAACAGCCAAATCTGCTGAAATATTCCCGCGCAGATAAATATACTCTATTAAATTGGCGAGAACTTCTGTGTCGGTTTGACTTTTAAAAGTATACCCTCTTTGTTCAAGTTTCTTTTTTAAAGAAGAATAATTTTCAATAATTCCATTATGAATAATAATAAAATGACCATTCATAGATGTATGCGGGTGGGCATTTACATCGTTTGGCTCTCCATGGGTTGCCCAACGAGTGTGTCCAATACCAATAGTTCCCGATATATCTTGTCCTTTAACGGAATTTACCAGATCACTAACTTTTCCTTTTTTCTTAAATGTTTTTGCTTCTCCGTTAACAAGAGAAATACCAGAAGAATCATATCCGCGATACTCCAGTCTTTTTAAGCCGCTTATTAGAATCGGGAATGCTTGCTTGTGCCCAATATAACCAACTATTCCACACATGGTTTTTATTGTTTTGAGTATGTTATGTTTAGTTTCACTTTGCTGGTAGGGGAAAAATCAAGTGCAACACCACTTACACTCGGATACTTGAAAATACTATAACCATCGGCAACAATTACCAAATCGGTATTTTTGACCTTCAGGTAAGAAAATTTACTATTTGCTATTTGCTGGAGATGTTTAGCGAGGTTAAAAACATATGCCTTTTTTTCGGAATCATAATCGCCCCTAATAAAAGAATATCCAATACCATATTCAATATCATAAAATTTACCGTCGTCTGAAACAGCCATAAGAAATAATTGCTGGGGTATTACCTTTAGCCATGTGCCCATAATTAATGTGTCAATAGGTATTAACAATTCGGCTTTATTTATCGATACAGGTACAAGATCAATAAATCTTTCAAGGTCCTGAATATGAATTTGTGTTGCAACCCCTGCCATACCATGAACATAAGTTATTTTCGAATCCAACTCTTTTATTTGAACAGCCGATTCTATAGGTGCAGTATAATTATGCGCGAAATTTGATATTCGGGCGCCTTTATTCATGTAAAAATTACGTTTGCTTGTATCCAGTCCGTTTATATAGGTTAGAACCATTTTTGAAGAATCGTCCAGAGGATCTGAAATTACTAACGCTCCAGATTCTCCTATTGCTTCCGGTTCGATATAAAAACCTTTAAAATACGTCTTAAATTTTTCATAACTTATTGAATCTTTAATCGAAGCTAGTGCTAGTAATAGAGAATCACTAAATTGCTGATCGGTTATTTGTATTTTTAAGATGCCATTCGAGAATTTTAGTGTATTGGATGAGATAGGGCTTCCTTTATATCTTTCGGGAGATAAGTTTGAATAATAAGTAGTGTATATAGAGATAGTGTCTTTAAGTTTGTAAATATTTATTTTTAGATTGTTCGGACTTCCTAAAGTAGCATTATCATAATGAAGGTAGAAAATTAGCGAATCAACTTTCGGTGAATTGCCATAGTTGGCTGTATCTATTCCGAAATTAGCAAGAAAGGCTGCTTTGGTATTTCCAAAGATACTATCGTTGAAATCTCCAAGGATATTTAATTTATTTATAACAGCTCCATAGTCAAAAGAATGCGTAATTATAGGACCACGTGGCACTGTAGTAGCTAATATTAAAGACGCCGTATCACTCTTAAGAACAAAGTTGTCGTCAATCGGGAGAAGATCAGAACCTAGTTGATCGGGGTCTTTTTCACAAGAA
>JAIFLU010000289.1 GCA_020048915.1 Bacteroidota bacterium
GATAACCGTTACAGATTGTTTGTGTATGGAACTGCCGTTTGCTTTGGTCCTGCGCGCGGAGACCTCGATCATTGGCGTTTTGAATCGATAGATATTGCCCCCTGGCTAAAAAAGGGAAAAAATGTGATTGCTTCTACTGTTTGGAATTTTGCTCAATATAAACCGGCGGCACAAATCTCGCTACAAACAGCTTTTATATTGCAGGGAAATAGCTCAAAAGAAGAAATTGCCAATACAGATGCTACCTGGAAAGTAATAAAGGATGAAGCCTATTCCCCTATCGAAATAGATGGAGCTAAACTCCAAACCTTTATAGTGGTTGGCCCAGGCGATGCTGTAGATGGAATTAAATACCCATGGAATTGGGAAAGCGTTGGTTTTGACGATTCGCAATGGCTCAAAGCTATGGAGTACATTAACGGTGCTCCAATTGGAGTGGGTACCGATTTGTTATGGCAGTTGGCACCTCGTTCTATCCCCATGATGGAAGAGTTTTCACAACCTCTTTTAGACGTTCGCCGCTGTGAAGGAATTCGGGTAGACAAATTATTTTTGACCGGGGGGAATTTACTTGATCAAACTTTTTTAACAAATGCCTATCCTGAACTAACCGTATCAGGCGGAAAATACTCCAAAGTAGTTTTAACATACGCAGAAGCACTTTTCGATAAGGAGAGAATCAAAGGCAACAGAAACGATATAACGAACAAGGGAATCATAGGCAATACTGACGTCTTTATTTCGGATGGCTTGGAAAATCGTACTTTCAGAACACTGTGGTTCCGTACCTTCCGATATCTTCAGCTGGATATTGAAACAAAAGATGACGCATTAACTTTGAACAGCTTAATAGGTAAATTTAACGGATATCCTTTAAAAGAAAATGCCAGTTTCTCCAGTAACGATTCTTCGCTGAACCAAATATGGAAAGTGGGTTGGCGTACAGCTCGACTTTGTGCGGGGGAAACCTATTACGATTGTCCATATTATGAGCAATTGCAATATATAGGCGATACCAGGATTCAATCGCTTATTTCACTGTATGTTTCGGGCGACGACCGTTTGGTTCGGAATGCATTAACGCTTTTCGATAATTCCCGAATTCCCGAAGGGCTTACACGAAGCCGCTATCCATCGTCGATAGGGCAGGTTATAAGCACATTTTCATTGTTTTGGATTCGAATGGTTCATGACTACTGGATGCTCCGTGACGATCCTGAATTTGTTAAAGAATTCCTTCCCGGGGTAAAAAATGTGTTGAATTGGTTTGAAAACAGAATCGATAAAAAAACCGGAATGATTGGTTCATTGCCTTATTGGTCTTTTGTAGACTGGCCTGACGAGTGGCCCTGGAATGATAAAGACAGAATTGGTGGAGTACCTCCCGGCGGCCAATCAGGGAATAGTTCTATTGTTACATTACAGGCAGCTTATGCCATGCAGGCTGCTGTTGAGCTATTCAGATACTATGGCGACATAAACACTGCCGATCATTATCAAAAAATTTTGGATGGGCTGATTGAGGCTACAATGAAAGAATGCTGGGATAATACAAATAACTACCTGGCGGATACACCTCAAAAGAAATATTTCAGTCAACATGCTAATACAATGGCTGTTTTAACAGGTGCAGTCCCTGCGGATCTAACTGCTGGATTAATTACCCGAACTATAAATGATAAAAATTTGACACAGTGTACCTTTTATTTTCGTTTTTATTTATACAGGGCAATGAAAAAGGCTGGTTTGGGCAATCAATATACTCAGTTTCTAACTCCCTGGAAAGATATGCTGAGTATGGGATTAACCACATTTGCTGAGCGGCAGGAGCCAACCCGCAGCGATTGTCACGCATGGAGCAGCAGTCCGAATTATGAATTTTTATCTACGGTTTGCGGAATTGAACCGGCCGAACCTGGGTTCAAATCGGTAAGGGTTGAGCCAAACTTTGGGAATTTGGAATGGATTGAAGGCAGAATGCCTCATCCTGCAGGTGATATCTTGGTGTCTTTTCGAAAACAGAGTGCTAATAAGATATCTGGAAAAGTATTATTGCCAAAGGGACTAAGTGGTATTTTCTATTATAACAAAGCGAAAATTGCCTTAAATCCCGGGGAGAATATAATAAATCTCTAATTCTAATTATTTGCTTTCTGTGATTTTATAAGTGGCTTTAACTTTCGTATGATTACCTAAAGGGTTCCAATCCGGTTTTGGTTCTATGGTAGTAATGGTTTCAGGTCGATAGGTTTTTACCAGATAAATTGCTATAGTTCCAATTATTCCCGCAAGCACTACAATGATTGATATTAATGGCGTTTTAATAAAGAATAAAGCCGAAATGCTAATCATGGTCCACATCATAACTAAAGCAATAATTTTAGATTTTACTGGCATTGCTTTATGTTTGCGGTAATGTTTTATATATTTTCCTAATACCCGATGTTCAAGCAACCAGTTATAAAGGCGCTCGGAGCTTTTTACATAACACGCTGCGGCTCCTAATAAAAAAACAGTAGTGGGCAACCCGGGTACAAATATTCCTATGATTCCAATGATCAAGGAAATAGTTCCCAGAGTTATATATAATATATTCAGCATACTAGTGTATATTTATAAAATTATTTGGTAAAGGTAGATGGTTTTTTCTGTAATAAAATAGATTTGAATTATTGCCGTTAAAGTAAAATCTAATAAGTATCATAAATCATAAACATTTTAGTGAATGTATATGTTCTAATTGAATGTATGTAAAATTCTTCACAAAGATTATAAATAGGTGTATTCAGTCATTTCAAAATTTTTTTATGAAAAGGATTTTTCTTTTTAGGCTTGTCATTTTGATGGTATTTCAAGTTTCGTTGCTTCATGCTCAGGATTTGGATAAGTTATTGGATGAAGCGGTAGGGGAGGATATTAATTATGCTACCGCTACATTTAAATCTACCCGTATTGTTAGTGGGCATAGTATCGAACGTATGCCTGCCGGTCAGCTCGATTTTCGTATCTCGCACCGGTTTGGTGAGCTAAATTCAGGAGCCTATAACCTTTGGGGACTCGATCAGGCAAATATTCACTTTGGCTTAGAATATGGTATTACCAATTGGGTTATGGTTGGTGTTGGTCGGGGCACTTACGAAAAAACCTACGATGGATTTGCAAAATTCACAATACTTCGGCAATCAACCGGTAAGCGAAAAATGCCAGTTTCGGTGTCGTATTTTACTGGGATTGCAGTTAACTCCTTAAAATGGGAAGATACCACCAAACTCTATTTTTGGGACAGGGTAAGTTTTGTACACCAACTTTTAATTGCCCGCAAATTTAACGAGAGGTTTTCATTAGAATTAAATCCAACATATGTACACCGCAATATGGTTGCTACCGAGTTAGATCCGAATGATCTCATTGCAATAGGTGCCGGAGCGCGGTTCAAACTTACAAAACGCGTTTCGGTCAATGCCGAATATTATTATGTTGTCCCTCCATTAAATGATTTTAGGAGCCAAAAAACATACAATCCCTTGTCGATAGGCTTTGATATTGAAACCGGAGGCCATGTATTTCAATTGTTTGTTTCTAATTCGTTAGCTATGATTGAGAAGGGATTTATAGGCGAAACCACGGGCAATTGGGCTGATGGTGGAGTACATTTTGGATTTAATATCTCCCGGGTATTTGCTTTAAAATAAGTATTTTATCTTTTGACAAAACAATTATCAAAAGATGTTTGTTAAACAGTTAGAAATAATTGATCATTAATTAAAAGAATATGAAAACATTAAAATTGATTTTGATAGCATTTCTAATGATTGGGGTGCAAAGTTTGTTTGCTCAAAAGTATATTTCAAAAGATGGTCATGTTTGGTTTAATGCTTCTACGCCGTTGGAAAATATTGAAGCACATAATCGTCAATCTGCCAGTATTCTTGATGCTGCTACCGGGGAACTTGTGTTTAATATATTAATTAAATCGTTCGAGTTTAAAGCTACATTAATGCAAGAGCATTTTAATGAAAATTATATGGAATCTGGTAAATTCCCAAAAGCTACCTTTAAGGGAAAAATAACTAATTTATCGGCAATTAATTTTGCAAAAAATGGAAGTTATAACGCCGATATAACTGGTGATTTAACAATTCATGGGGTTACAAAGCCAATAAATACAAAAGGTTTAATAGTTATCAAGGAGGGTGTTATTACAGGTACATCAAAATTTATTGTTGAACCTAAGGACTACAATATCATTATTCCTAAATTAGTTGAAGGTAAAATTGCGAAGCAGATAGAAGTTAATGTGGATATTACTTATAAGAAAATGTAATTTGCCATGATGAAGAAGCTTATTATTGTAGGACTGGTTGTTGCAATAGTTGTTGCAATTGGAGTTTACCTGTATGTGTTTCATAAACCAGCCCGAACAGCTGCTTCCGAAGAGGCTACTTTTTCGGTTACTACTTCAAATTTGCTCTCAGAATTTGAAGCTGATGAAAATGCCGCCAATGCAAAATATCTTGAGAAGGTTATTAAAGTATCAGGTGTCGTTTCATCTGTTACCGAAAATGATGCAGCAATTATAGTTTACTTAGCCGAACCGGAATCAACTTCAGGAGTTTCATGCAGCTTTCTGAAAAGTGACCTTGATAAAAGCAAAATAGCCGTTGGTGATAAGGTTTTTATCAAAGGTATTTGCGCAGGTTACTTAATGGATGTTATGTTAAATCGCTGTGCTTTAGGCATGTAAGTTGTGAAATAATAAAGAGCTGTCGCCATAACTTAAAAAACGATAATTGTTTTCTAACGCATGGTTATATATTTTTTTCCAATCTTCTCCTAAAAAAGAACTAACCAAAACTAAAAGTGTACTCTTAGGTTGATGAAAGTTTGTTATTAATGCTTTCGAGCTTTTTATTTGATAACCAGGAAGTATCATAAGTTTTGTTTTAGCAGAAAATTTGGCATACTTATGATTTTCAATATATTCCAAGATTATTTCTAACGCATTTCTATAGTCCAAATTGTCTTCTAATTTATATGCATCCCACTGCTCAAGTTCAGGAATTTCGTGGGGCTTGACCAATCCTTTTTTTATTTTTAAAGCCAGCCAATAAAGACTTTCGAGTGTGCGTAATGATGTAGTCCCAACTGGAATAATACGAGGGGCTTTTAATAAATTTATTAGTGTTTCCCTGGTTACCTCGAAAAATTCGCTGTGCATTTCATGTTCCATTACAAGTTCGGTTTGAACCGGTTTAAAGGTTCCAGCGCCTACATGCAAGGTTACTTCCGAAATTTGTATCGGCTTTGCTTTCAGTGTTTCCAGAACTCCTTCCGTAAAATGTAATCCGGCAGTTGGGGCGGCTACTGAGCCTTCGATATTTGAATATACTGTTTGATAGCGTTCTTTGTCGATATTCTCAGATGAACGGTTTAGGTAAGGAGGAATTGGTGTTTCGCCAAACTGTTCTAAAAGTTGAGCAAAAGGAACCAATGAATTCCAAGTAAATTCAATGGTTAGATAGTTTTCAAAAGATTCGATCTTTTTTGCAGTTAGGGAGATATCTCCAATTCCTGAAATAAAAAAATGCTGCGTTAAGACTCCTTCTTTCCATCGTTTTAAATTACCAACCAGGCATTTCCATTGACATTTTTGGTTCGATTGAAGTGATAAAACATAATCAGATGGTAAGTGGGGTTCTAAACAAAAAATTTCAATTATTGCACCTGTTACCTTTTTGAATAATAGTCGCGAATGTATAACTTTTGTATTGTTTACAACAAGCAGGTCATTTTCGGTTAATTGGTCCGAAAGGCTTGAAAATAAACTATCTTTAATTATTCCATCTTTATAGATAAGGAGCTTCGAATTATCCCGCTTTCCTAAAGGATACTTAGCAATTTTTTCATTTGGAAGGGTATAGTCAAACTCCGAAATAGATAATGCAGTATTGTTTTTCAAGGTATTTTTAATCATATTTCTGTTAAACCGGCAAAATTATCTATTTTTATGCCCTTAAAATAATAATGATGATATTTAATCCTGGCGATAAGGTAAAATTTTTAAACGATGTAGGAGGAGGGATAATTGTAAAAATTATCAAAGATCAAGCCTACGTTATGATAGACGATGGATTTGATATTCCTGTCCCTCTTTCACAACTTGTAAAAATTAGCTCCGAACTTCCGGTTGAAGAAAATGACAAGCCTATTTTATCAAAAGCTGGCAATAAAAATGATAGACAAGGCGAAATAAAAAAGCCGATAATTCCTGTGGATGAGGAAGTGTCTGAAGAAATGAATGGAGAAGAACCTGCCTCATCCGATTTTTCTGATTTAGGTACCTTAAATATGCTCTTAGGTTTTACAACCGAGCAGTCAAAAAAAGATGGTAAGTTATATCATGTTTATTTAATAAACGATTGCCTGTATAGGGCTCTTTACACTTTTTCGGTTATTACCGAGGGAAATTATAAGACTATTAAAGCTGGAATGCTTGAAGACGAAACGAAAGTATTTTTACATACTTTTAAGTCGGGTGAACTTTCCAAATTACAAAGCATGCACCTTGAAGCAATATTTTATAAAAAGACTTCCTATATTCCTCATGAGCCATTGGTTTATAAACTGGGGGTTGATACCTTTAAATTTAGTGATCCTGAGCAGTATGCCATAAACGATTTTTTTGACGAAAAGGCATTCATCATCAATATTACCGAATTAGATTTATTGGCCGAAATTGAAAAAGTTTCCCAACAGCAATCGATAACTCCCGATAAGGAATTAAAAGATTTAGCTAAGGTTAAAAAGATTAAAGTTTATGCTGAGAACGAGGAAGTAGATTTGCATATTGAACACCTGTGCGATAATCATACTTCACTGGATCCATCTGAGATATTAGATATTCAAATGAGCAAATTTCATATTGCGCTTGAAGGGGCTATTCGAAATAATACCAGACGAATTGTATTTATTCACGGTGTCGGAAATGGTAAATTGAAATTTGATATTCGTAAAGCACTCGATTCTAAATATGCAAAGTATCGGTATCAGGATGCTTCTTTTAAGGAATATGGATATGGCGCTACTATGGTAATATTGAAGTAATTAATTCTTTTAATTTGGGAATCGCATAAGTTCTTCTTTACTAAAAACCCATTCCGGGGTATGCAAATTCGTTGATATATTCGAGGAGAACCACGGAGAATATTGACTATCCCTGTTATTTTGAAGTATATGAATGTCTTGTGCTGGCATATAACTTTGTACCAACAAAAATAATTTGTTTTTCGAAGTTTTTTCTACTGCCATATTTACGACAAGTACCGCATGACCAGGGGAACCTCCCCGTATGAAAACATCTCCAATCTGAATAGTATTCAAGGGTACTTTAATTAATTCTTTTGAGAGAGAAAGTGAACCGGCATAGGTAAAAACCACATTTAGATACTTTATTAACTCTGAATGAGAAGAGGATGGATTGCCGCTTTTTATCCAATATACCGAATTTCCCTTAACTACTATTCGATAGCCCAGTATCCACTTGCTGAAACTAGCAAGAAAGCCATTGGTGAAGTGAAACTGGATTTTATCAAATTGTTTGGTAGAATATAAATATTCAGCCCTTAGTCTTATAATAGCATCGGCACATTGCTGTAAATCCCGATTTCCGGTCGATATGTCTAAAACGGCAGCATATACCTCGTTATTGGATTTTAGCTCCCCATTAAAATATTTAACTGGAGTTCCGGCATTTTTCAAAGGAAAGTGCTGCAAATAATTGGCAAAAGTTCCTGGTTGAGTTAGCACCTGCATATATTCATTGGGAGGTGCAAATCGCGATGAAATTGTTTTTCCCAGAGGATTTTCTAATGGAGGAGTTGCTTCAGTTTTTGGGGCATTAAAAAAAGCCAAAAGTGTGATCAATGATTTTGTAAATAGGAATTGAGATATCATCCGATGCAATATTTTTAGAAGTTAGGAAATTAGTTTTCCGCAAAAATCGTGCAATGCCCATAATTGTTCTAACTTTGGCCTCGGAAAAAATGCAGGCCGCCTTATCGCTTTTCGTTAATTCGGAAGGAGGAAAGTCCGGGCAGCGCAGGGCGCTATGCTTCCTAACGGGAAGATATCCGAAAGGGTATAGTAGTATAACAGAGAATAACCGCCCCGGTGAAAACCGGAGTAAGGGTGAAAAGGTGGGGCAAGAGCCCACCGGTATCTGTGGCAACATAGGTAGCCGTATGCCTCATAGGTTGTAAGGCCATGTACATCTCGATTTTCCGGGTAACCGGAATACAGGGCTGCCCGCCCTGGTTTTGACGTAAGTTTAAAGTCGTGAGGGGTAGGCCGCTAGAATCCTGATGTGATTCAGGAACCAGATAAATGATAAGGGTTTTCGCGAAAGCGGGAAGACAGAACCCGGCTTACAGGCCTGCTTTTTTTCTTTTTTGATCCCTTTTTTGTTGTAAAACGATTTGAAAGTTTATTAAAAAAGAAA